>DASZPH010000061.1:0-179113 GCA_035550375.1 Pirellulales bacterium
CGCTCACAAACGTCTGCCATTCCTGTTCACTGATCCTTGCGCGAGCCATCCTGTTCATCCTTGAACGGGCTAGTTTTCTCTCTGGGCTTCCCAATTCACCCAGCTACAGGCTCGACCATACCCGAAATCTGCCAATTCTCCCATTGACGTTCCTCAGAAAATCCGTTCCGCGCGCAATTCACCTTATGCACCCACCCGCCCTGGCGTCGGCCCGTTGCGTTTGAGTACCAACGTGGTTACACTCAAAATGGCTAGAATTCAGGCCAAGCCCCACCAGAAGGTGTGTGATCAGAACACATCCTCGCCAGAGGACGTACAAGCAAGCAGAAGCTGTACTGATTCACGGCAGCCGAGTTTAGCAGCGTTGCAGTCAGCGGCGTCCCAGGCAGTTCGCCGCAACTCCCGGACAACAGGCAGGTTCGTTCGGGTTGACCCTGCGGCCAGGACAGCCGGTAGGGTCGCAAGTTGGCGTCAGGGACGGCGGAGCCCCGGCTGCCGGCAGGTTTCAGCGCGAAACCGTGCGGCCCGAGCAAATGCGTTAACCCGGAGATCGTTCCTGAGATGACCGCAGAGACACTGAGCAGCAAAAGCGTCAAAGATCTCGCACAAATGGCAAAGCGGCGAGGCGTCCACGGATGGCACTCGATGCGCAAGGACCAACTGATCCGGGCCCTGCTACGATTGGCCGCCAGCAAGACGGCGACGAATGGCCATGCCAAGAACGGACATGCGAAGAATGGGCATCTGCCAAAATCGGCCGCCCGCCGGTCGGCCATGCCGCGAGCCGTTTCCGGGAAACCGGCCGCCGCGTCCAAGGCCCGCAGCCCTCAGGCGTTGCGCAAGTTGGCCGAAGCGAAAGCGAAGATCGACCGCTACAAAGATCTTGCCTCCTCGAACGACGATGCCAACGGCCCGGCGAAGGATCGCCTGATCGTCATGGTGCGCGGGCCGTTCTGGTTGCACGCCTGGTGGCAGCTTTCACGCAACGGGGTCTCTCGCGCCCAGGCGGCCCTGGGTCAGGAATGGCATGCGGCTCGTCCCGTACTGCGGCTTTATGAAGTCTCCGTCGGCACCACGACCAGCTCGGCCGAGCGGCCCCTGCGCGACATCGAAATTCACGGCGGCGTAAACGACTGGTACATCGACGTCAAAGACGCCCCCAAGAGCCACCGTCTCGACATCGGCTATCTCGCCCCCAGTGGCAAGTTCTTCGTGCTGGCGAGAAGCAACACGGTAACCACACCCACGCCGGGCGCCCGCGATTCGATCGACGAGAACTGGTCGGAAGTGGCGGAGAACTTCGACCGGATCTACGCCATGAGCGGCGGCTACGAATCGCACGCGGCGGGCGAGTTGCAGGAGCTTTTTGAGGAGCGGCTGAGGCGCCCGATGGGTTCGCCTATGGTAACCCAATACGGCGCGGGTATTGAAAGCCTGCTTCCGAGGAAGCGCGGCTTCCGCTTCGAAGTCGACGCGGAGTTGCTGGTGTTCGGCTCGACCGAGCCGGATGCCCACGTGACCCTGCAGGGCGAGCCGGTGAAGCTTCGCGAAGACGGCACGTTTACCATGCGATTCAGCCTGCCCAACTGCCGGCAGGTGATCCCCGCGGTCGCCACAAGCCACGACGGCTTCGAGCAGCGGACTGTGGTGCTAGCGGTCGAGCGGAACACGAAGGCGATGGAGCCTCTGCTGAGAGACACCAGCAACGAGTGAAATAACCCGCTCGCTCCGCCCGACCTGCGTCGCACGGCAGGCGATTTTTAGCGCCGAGTCAAGTCACCGCTGCGAGGCTGCGCGAGTCACCGCTTGCCTTGCCTCGAAGGGGCTGCGGCAGTAGGATTCCCTTAGTCCAGGTTAGAGAGTCTCTCTAGCTTGGTTGATCCTCTGCCATGTTCGTGCTGTCGACGTCCTATTTTGGGGAGCCGATAAGAAAGTCCGCTGGGCGCCAAAGCAACATCCTGCGAGCGTGTATAGCCGACGCCCGGAGCCCAGGCTCCGGACCAAGCGTTCGGATCACACAACCCAGGGTACGCGGCGCCCACTTTAGTACTGCGGGCTCTCGAAAACCGCGTCGCCACGGCATTGAGGCGGAGGATTTTTTTGCGCTCAACCTTATCGCTGACCCGGCGCAGCTAACCATGCACACAGGTTTGCCGGAAACACCGCACGTTCTTTCCGACGATCTGGCGAGCAAGCGTGACCGCTTGCTGGCACTGGTTGCGGGGTACGAGAGCTGCGCGGTGGCTTTCTCAGGGGGAGTGGATAGCGCCGTCGTCGCCAAGGCGGCGCAGCTAGCCCTGGGCGATCGGGCGGTGGCCGTGACCGGCCAGAGCGCCAGTCTGGCAGAGGGCGAGCTCGAGGCCGCCGTCGGCCTGGCCCGACAGATCGGCATCCGTCACCAGGTGATCGAGACACAGGAGTTCACCAACGGCGACTACCTGCGCAATTCGCCTGATCGTTGTTTCCACTGCAAGACAGAGCTCTACACGCAGATGGACGGGCTTGCCGAGCAACTCGGCGTCCGGGTGATCGCCAACGGCGCCAACCTCGACGACCGGGGGGACTATCGGCCCGGAATGCTGGCTGCCCGGCAACAGGACGTACGCAGTCCGCTGCTGGAATGCGGGCTGAACAAAGCCGAGGTCCGCCGGCTGGCGGCTGACTGGCAATTGCCTGTTTGGGACAAACCCGCCAGCCCCTGCCTGAGCAGCCGCATCGCCTACGGGCAGGCGGTGACGCCCGCGCGGGTGGCCATGATCGACCGGGCGGAACAGTTTCTGCGTGGGCGGGGCTTTCGCGAACTGCGGGTGCGCTACCACGGCGACGACCTGGCCCGCGTCGAAGTGCCGCTCGACGAATTGCCTCGGCTGGCCGAGCCCGCGCTGCGCGAGGCGGTCGTCGAGACGCTTCGCGCTCTCGGCTTCAAGTACGTGACGCTCGACTTGCAGGGCTTTCGCTCGGGCAGCTTGAACCAGATCATCGGCGTCGACGATCTGAGGGTGC
Source organism: Pirellulales bacterium (assembly GCA_035550375.1). Lineage (GTDB taxonomy): Bacteria > Planctomycetota > Planctomycetia > Pirellulales > JAICIG01 > DASSFG01. The sequence continues at coordinate 3,004 of DASZPH010000061.1, forward strand.
TTCGCCGCTAGCCGGGCATGATGCACCGGCTCACATTCCCGTAGACGCGGCGGGACGCCGCTTTCGCATTGTTACCAGGCGAGGGTCGGGGGGAAAAACTCCGCCACCAGATCCTCATAATACGGACGCAACTTCGCCACGTCGGGGCGCTCGGCGCTCTTGGTGTAGAGATCGAAGGGATTAAACGCCTTCACCCAGCGAAAATACCTGCGATCCTCGTCGTTCATCAGGTGTGCATAAGCGCCCTCACGATGGGCCGGGTAGAACGAGTGGTAGCGGATCATGTAGAGCGCTTCAGGAGGCAGGTACTCGCGCACCACATGGAAGAGATACTCGTCGTGCCCCCAAGTCATCAGCACGTTGTCGAGCCCGCAACCCGGTTCGTACAGGCCGCAGGGCGTCTGGAACTCGGCAACCTGACGGTCGGGATTTTCCTGGAGATATTCCGGAAAGACGATCGTCTCCGACCAGGCGCAGCCCACGGGGAAGGTATCGCCGACGACGGCCCACTGCGGCTCGCCGAACAGGCAGAGGATTTTGCCCAGGTCGTGGATCAAGCCGGTCAGGATGAACCACCGCGGCCGACCGGCGTGGCGAATCGCCTCGGCCGTTTGCAGGCAGTGCTCGATCTGTGCCAGCGCCGTGTCGGGGTCGCTGTCGTCGACCAGCGTATTGAGGAACTCCAACGCCTCCCAGATTCCCATCTCGCGCCGAGGGCGTGAGCCGCCCACCTCGGTTCGGCAACTCGGCAGACCGGCCAGATACTCGGCACGCTTCCGCCGCACGAAGTCGACCGTCTGATGCTGGTGGTGAAGGCGGTAGAACTCCTTGACTTGCGGCCGCGCCTCGGCACGGTAATCGCGAAACTGCTCGGGTCGTTTCGGTCGAGCTTCCTCCGCTGGGGCCGGATAGCGCCGCCGCAGGTCGTCTTCCCATTCGTCGAGATCGCCCAAGGGTCCCGCAGGTTTCGTCGGGTTTTCGCGTTCAGGGTCGCTCATGCGTGGTCTCTCGCAGTGATCGTGGGCGCCGCAGCCTGACCCAGCCCATTCTAACGTTTCCCAGCGGTCATTATAGACGACCTGCCGGGGCAAACTGGCGGCTTAGTATCCAGTCTCTGGATAGAGAGGGATCGGCTGGGGAAGAGTCTTGGGTGGCGGAGACGCCACCCGATCGACAGGGGGCAACCGGTCGACCGAACGCAGACGGTCGCCCTGCTTCGGCGAAGTTGCCGCTTTGCTCGGTGCGCTCGGAGCGGGTTTGGTCACGGTCGCGTTCGGGCGGAACAGCGAGGCGGGAGGAAAGGCTCCGTAAGGCTGCCCGTTTTCTCGGTAAGGCGTCGCATATGGAACCAACGGTTTCTGCGTACGCTCTGTGCCTTGCGACGGAGACGTCGCCGTGCCCAAGCGGGCCGGAGCCGGCTGTTTGGTTACAGCGGCCCTTCCCGCCTCTCGATTCGCGGTGGCCGCGGGCGACTGCATGGCGGGCGGACGAACGACCGGCACCAGGTCACCGTCGGAGTCAAGTTCGTCGGCCGTAACGGCGCGCGGCGACGTCGTCTCTTCGGGCCGCGACGCTGCGTCCGGGCTTTTGCCTTTCGCGGTCGCGAGCGTGGCCGCGGGCTGCCTCACCGCGACCACGGTTGCTTCGCCGGCGGGGCCTTTGGAGTCTTCGGCCTCTCCGCCGACCGCGGCCAGCAAGGCCCGTTTGTAGGTCGTCCAAAGTTGATCGGACCGCATAGCGGCGGGCATGCGCAGCACGAGTGTCGGCGTCTTCCGGTCGTCGCTGGCGTAGACGGCCAGCGAGCCCTGCCGAGTCGCGGGCCGGGCGGCCGCGGGTCGCAAGCCGCCCGCTTTGGCAAACTCGCGGGCCCAGTCTTCGGCGGCCCCGAAGTAGGTCAACTCGGCCTGACGGTGCGTGGCGGCCAGAAGAATCACGCGATCGGGCCGCACGTCGTCAATCAAATCGACCAGGAGCCGGGTTTCCGGCTCGCTTTCGGGCTCACGGCCGCTTAGCCAGTTCGCGCCCGAGGGGATTTTGTGCCAACCTCGCGTGGGGAAATTCTGGTCCAGCAGCACGCCGCGGGCGTTGTAGGGGGAGCGCCGCAGCCGCCCGTCCGGATTGGGATCGCGGACGAGCGTCACCCTCACGCCGTCGGTCCGCCGCGGGAACTGCGTCAGGTGATTCGCCAGCAGCTCGAGAAGCTCTAGCGCCGGGGTCGCGTCTCCCTCAAGCGGGCCCACGACCAGCACCTGGCCTTCCCCCTGACCGAACTGCCGATACTCGATGACGCGGTCTTCGACGCTCCGCCCGAGCACGCTCCACTGCGGTTCCTTCTCGGGTTGGCCCTTCTGCACAGCCAAAGGTCTGTCGGCCGGCGGCGCGGTACCTGGTTGGGCGACCGTGGCGTTCGGCCGTCCGCAGATGCCCGTGAGCGTGCCCGCGATGAGCAAAAAGAATCGTGAAAACTGGTGTGTCCTGCCAACCATCCGATGCAGCGCCGAAACGGGCCGTGCGAGTCGGTCAACGGCCGTCTCGCGCCCTGGGTTCCATTTTCCTTCCGCTTTAAGGGCGCAGAATCGCCCAGAAAGCATAGCCCAGCCTAGGGCGAGGTCAAATTGCGTTGAGTCGCAGATTGCCACCGGATCGGGCCGCCGGTCTAATGAAGCGGGTCGCATGGGACGGCCGGTTGCACGCCAGAGGACGTAGGGAAGGAATAAGCAGCTCAAATGAGAATCGCGAGACTTTGCGGAGTAGGTGGGGCGATTTTGACGCTGGTGACGGCGCGCACGGTTTTGGCGGCCGACACCGCCTCCAGCGAACGATCCCTGGCCGACTATGTGGCCGCCCCCGACGAAAGTTTCGGTTGGACCGTGCGCCGACAGGGAGATGGTCCCGAAGGGCCTTGGTCCGAACTGACGCTCACCTCGCAAACCTGGCAAAAGACTCCCTGGCAGCACCAACTCTTCATTCTGAAGCCGAACCGCGTGCGCGACGGGGGACGGGCCCTTCTTGTGATCGGCGGCGGGAGTTGGAAACCCGAGCTGGCGCAGCCGCCGGCGCCGGGTGAGGCCGTGCCGGAGCAGGCCGCCAGGTACGCCTCGCTGGCCGACCAGGTCGGCTCGCCCGTGGCCGTCCTCTTGCAGGTGCCCCACCAGCCGCTCAACGGCATGCGCGAAGACGCCTTGATTTCTCACACGTTCGAGCAGTTCTTCAAAACCAACGACGCCACTTGGCCGCTGCTTCTGCCGATGGTCAAAAGCGCGGTGGCCGGAATGAACGCGGTCTCGCAATTCGCCGAACGCGAGTGGTCGCTGGAGATCGACGAGTTCACTCTCACCGGAGCGTCGAAGCGCGGTTGGACCACCTGGCTCACGGCGGCCGTCGACGCGCGCGTCACGGCGCTGGCGCCGGCCGTCATCGACACGCTGAACATGTCGAAGCAGTTGCCGCACCAGATTGTCACCTGGGGAAAGCCGTCCGAACAGATCAAAGACTACACCGATCGGGGTCTGCACAAGGTGCTCCTCACGCCGCGCGGCCAGCAACTTGTCCGCATCGTCGATCCCTACCACTACCGCGAAGCCATCACCCAGCCGAAGCTCATCCTGCTGGGGACGAACGACCGTTACTGGCCGCTCGACGCGCTGAACCTCTATTGGTCGGACTTGCCCGGCAAGAAATACATTCTTTACGTCCCCAACCAGGGGCACGGGCTGGCCGATCCCGAGCGCACCCTGGGCACGGTCGTCGCGCTGCACCGCCAGGCGGCGGGCGAGTTGCAGCTTGCCGATCTGGACTGGCAATTCAGCGAAGAAACGGGCCAGGTCCGCTTGCGGCTGAAAGCGGACCAGAAGCCCGAGCGCGTTACGGCCTGGCTGGCCGAATCGCCGACCCGCGATTTCCGCGACGCTCGTTGGTCGAGCGAGCCGATGCAGGAAGACGGCGACGGCCACGAATTTGTTCTGCCGCGGAAGACGGAGGGAATGCAGGCCATTTTCGGCGAGGCGGTTTTTGGCACCGACCGCGTGCCGTATTTCCTGTCGACCAACGTGAAGATTGTCGGGCAGCCCGCCAAGGCCGCCGGCGTGCAGCCGTAGTTGAGCGCCGACGCGCATGACGACTTCTTCCGAGCGCCTGGGCCTGATTTTCGACGTCGACGGCGTCCTCGTCGATTCGTACGGGGCCCACTTCAAGAGCTGGCAGCAAGCCGCCGCCGAATTCGGGTTTTCGATCACCGAGGACGAGTTTGCCCAGAATTTTGGCCGCAAGAGCCACGAAACGATCGCCGAGCGGTGGGGAAATCGGCTGACCTCGCAGCAGGTTTCGAGTTTCGAGCACCGCAAGGAAGCCCTGTACCGCGACATCATCCGCCGCGATTTTCCGGCCATGAACGGCGCGGCGGAATTAATCGACGCCTGGCGTGCCGCGGGGCAGCTTTTGGCCGTGGCGTCGTCGGGGCCGCCAGAGAACGTGGCTATCGTGCTCGACCAGCTCGGGCGGCGCGACAAGTTCCAGGCGGTGATCACCGGAGCGGACGTGACGCGGGGAAAGCCCGACCCCCAGGTCTTCCTGCTGGCGGCCGAAGGGCTGCGGATCGCCGCCGACCGCTGCGCGGTAATCGAGGACGCGCCCGCCGGCATCGCGGCGGCGAAAGCGGCCGGAATGGTCGCCTTCGGACTGGTCAGCACGGGGCACACCTGGGAGAGCCTCAGCCAGGCCGACCACCGGGTGGCATCGCTGCGCGATCTTTCCCCGCCACAGATCGCGGAGGCGATCGGCTGAACGCCGCAGGAAGGTGGTTCCGCTCGTTGCACGGACCGCTGCCCAAGAGCCCCGCTGCCCACCCCCCATCGTCCAAGAACCCCCCAAGAACCCCCATCGTCCAAGCACCAGGCCCCGTTACACGAACGTTCCTTTCACCGTGTCACGGCGGACGTTGCCGTGGAAACGCAACGAGACGGAATCCGGGCCGGACCCAAGCGTGAAGTCGAACGTCAGCTTTCCGGCGACGAGATTCGCGTCGCGGATGGGCACCTCGTCGCCATCGGGTGAAACGAGCGTGCCCAGCAGCCCTTCGATCGCTTCGGTGAGCTTCAACGTCGACTCGAACTCTTCCCCCTCGCCGCTGGCGACAATCAGCTTGTAGGTGCGTTCGGCCTTCGGTGCCGCCTCCGGAGCGGGAGGCAAGAAGTCTTCCGGGGGATAGACTCGCGCCGCTTTCATTTCGCCTTTTTGCAGCAGTTCCAGCACCTCCAGAACGGTGGGGTGCTTGAGCCACTCTTTGTTCAGCTTTTCGGCGGCCGGCTTAGACACGAGCTCGATGCCGGGGCCTGCCTCGGCCTCTTGCACCTTCCCCTTCTGGTTGAAAACCGCCCAGTAGACCGTGCGGGCGTGCCGCTTGGCGTTGTCACGAATCTTGTTCGCGTCGAGACCTTTGGTGCGGTTGCCGTTCACGCGCAGCAAATCGGCGCGTTCGAACGTCAGCGTCAAAACGTTCCAGTCTTTGCCGAACAGAGCCATACGTAGGTCTCCAGACCGCGAACTGCACCCTCACGATACTTTGCTGCTCGCCGACTTTCAACATGACGGACAATGCCATCCTCTTGCAAGGCGCGAACCGGGCGGGCCCGACAGCAAAGGGCACGCCGAGCCATGAAGCGACCGACCGACGCAAGGCGACACGATGAGATGGCAGAGAATGGCAGACTTTGGCAGAGATGTAGCGGCGGCATCTTGCCGCCGTGGTCCCCACGGCATCACGTCGAGGTCGGCGACGACGACGTCGGGAACAGACATTGGCAGACATTGGCAGACTTTGGCAGACTTTGGCAGACTTTGGCAGACTTTGGCAGACTTTGGCAGAACCGATCTGGCGTCCGCGCGTAGCCGCGTTCGCCAGAACGCGGGTGGCTGGGTCGTGGGCTTGCCTGGTCGGGCATCTCGCCGCCACCGTTGCGCGTCCTTGAGACCGAATGGTCTTCATCCGCTGCTACGACAGCCGTTACCCCGCCCGTGTCGGCGCGGCGCGGATTAGTCGCCGGCCCCGTAGGCTTGCGCGCAGACTGCGCCGACACTAGCCCGAAGCGTGAGCGAGGGTCACGACGCAACTTCCCTCGCTCACGCTTCGCGCTTAGTGTGGGCCGGTGAGTAATCCGGGCTTGCCGCCTTTCGCGCCTCGCCGCGTTCAGGTCGATTCCTCGCCGTACCACCCGTTGTCGATGATGACGGGCGTCAGGTCCCTGCGGGGCTCTTCGTCGGCCTTCTCTTCCAAGCGAGTCAGGCGCTCGTCCAGTTCGGTCGACTCCCGCAACCGCGGTCCCAGTTCCAAGACGGCCTTCGCGGCCCGGCGGGCCACGGTCGGTTGGTCGCTCGCCATCAGCCGCTCCAGGATGCCGGTGGCCTTGCACGCCAGACCGGCCAGCCGGCCCAGCGCCGAATCGAACAGCCGGCCGCGGGCCCGGCTCACGGCTCGTCGAAAGTCGGCGTCCGCCAGCCGGGCGCGGGCGGTTCGTTCCTCGACGCCGGCTTGCTCGGCGGCCTCCCGCACGGTGGCGCCTGCGGCCAGGGCCAGAACCAGTTCGTCGTCGCCCGCGAATGCTTGCCTCTCGTCGGTTTCTTCTTCGTCATCTTCCAAATGGTTTATCCCCTCATCCACTTCGGCCGACCTACGCAACCGGGGCCCCAGTTCCAGCACGGCTTTTGCGGACCCCAGGGCCTCCGACGGCCTCTCGCTTTCCATCAGGCGCTCCAACGTCTCCGCCGCCCTGCTGGCGAGACCGGCCAGCCGGCCCCGCGCCGCATCGAACAGCCGGTCGCGGGCCTCGCTGACGGCCTGCCGAAAGTCGGCGTCCGCCAGCCGGCGGTAGATGGTTCGTTCCCCGACGCCGCCTCGCTCGGCGGCCTCCCGCACCGTCGCCCCGGCCGCCAACGCCAGAATCAGCCCATCGTCGCTCGCAAGCGTTCCATTCGATCCCATTCTCGGCCTCCTATCTCGTGACCTTGTCCGACTGCTCCCTTCCATACCTGAAGAAGTTTTCCAAGCAAGCCATATTTTGCTGTCGGGTGGCACGCCCTGAGGCTTCCGAAGGGCGTGCATGGGGCGTCGATAACCCATCGCCTTCTTGCAGCGACCGAACTCGAAGCCTACGTGGCCGGATGGGAATCCTTGATCCTTAGACGCTCCCAGTTACGCCAATCCGGTTCGCTGCGAGCCTGGTCGCCAGAGCGGAGGATTGGGAACGGTCGCGCGCTCGCTCACTACGCAGGACTGCCATCGGCGAAGCTGGAAACGGACGAGAGCGTGTTAAGAGAGTTAGCAACCGGATAATGCGATTGGCGCTTCATGCACGCCCTTCGGAGCACCTCAGGGCGTGCCACTCAGCCCGCGCTGGCGGTCGCCTGGGCGGTCGCTAAAATGCGTGACATCTAGGCCGCGGGTCCAATTGATAATTGAACGCAATCAATAATTGGACCTGTCCCGTTATTCGCCCCGGACGACCCACACTCAATGCTTGATCCAATGCCTCCTGGCAGAACCTGCCGTCAAGAGTGTTCGACAACCGCCACGACAACACGTGCCGACTGTACCAATCCATGATCGCCACCAAGTACAGGAACCCATGCCTCAAGGGAACGTAGGTAATGTCCGTGCTCCACACCTGGTCCGGCCGCGTGATTTCAACCCCTCGCAGCAAATACGGGTAAATCTTGTGACCGGCACCGGGACGCGTCGTGCGACGCTTCGGGTAAATCGCCTCGATCCCCATCAAACGCATCAGACGTTGAACGTGCTTGCGGTTCACCGACAACACCTCCGCCATCCTCCGGCTGCCGTAAAACGGCGTCTTCGTGTACTGGACGTCGATCCGACGCATCAGTTCCAGATTCACCTCCGTTTCGCCACCAGCCTCGTAATACCACGTGCTCCGAGCCAAACCGAGCAACTCGCATTGCCGCGAGACACTCAGCTCTCGGTGTCCCTCGTCGATCAACCTCCGCCGCTCAGCCGCCGAGCTGGGCAGATTTTTTTTTCAACCATTCCACCTCCATCTTCAGCCGACCAATCTGTTCGTAAAGCTCCTCCGCCTTCGCGGACGACTCGTCGCGGCTCTTGCCGCGACCGTCCTCGAACAATTCCGCCGCTTGATCCAAGAGCTGCTTCTTCCACGCCGTCACTTGGCTCGCATGCACTCCGTACTTCGACGCCAGCTCCGCCGTCGTCTGCTCTCCACGTACCGCCGACAAAGCCACCTGCGCCTTGAACGACGCCCCAAACACTCGACGCTTCCTGCTCAACGATCAGGCCCTCCTCATGCTTGCCTCCTGCGAGGAGTCTACACCTTATTGCCCTGTCCAGTTTTTGGGGTCCACTTCACACTACCCGCCGTTCCGGACCTGCGCGAGACCTTGGCCCGGTGCCTGGTCGCGCGACTGGTCGAGCTTCACATCCCGTCGCTTGTGGCGGTCGGCCTTTGCATCTGGTTGAGCACCACAGATCAGGTCATCGAGCGGATCGACGCCGGCGAGCCGTTCATCCTGGTATCGCCCGCCGGATTCGTGGGCGACCTCTTCACGCTCGAGCGGGCCGACGCGGTCGCCAAGAAGCTGCCCCACAAACCGATCGGCGTCGACCTGAGGGAATTGCTTGTGTTCGTCCGGAAGAGGGTGGCGGATAGGAACTGAACCATGCTGACCGACCGTCTGGTCAGCGGGTCGCCAACCAGTGCTAACGCGAAGGGCATCCCGGCTTACGTCGCCAGCGGTAGCTGAGCAGACCGAGCGACCCGATGCCGAAGATGGCGAGGGTAGAGGGTTCGGGGGCGGCAGAAGTAAATCCTTCCGTTGGGAAGTGTCCCGCAGACAGAAGCATCACTCCTGGAATTGGCGGAGGTGGGTAAGTAAAGTCAACAACGAATCTAGTTCCGGCCGGCCAATTAGGGAAACTGTGTGTGTATGTTCCTCCCGGTGGAATCCCTGGCCCCCCTTTATACTCTATTCCTTGAAAACCGCCGTCAACTTTTGGCCCCTTGATAAGGGCAAACGGAAAGGGCGGTCCTCCATTTCCATCCCCGATTCCCGGCCCCGTTATGGTTACGAGCGTGATGTCAAAATCTGTGGCTGTCCGGGTAGAAAGATTCAGGAAATCAAATGAATCTATGCCGGGCTGAATCGTGATAACGACCGCCGCTTTCCCTTGCCCAGCTCCTCCCCACAGGAGACCAAACGCAACCAACATCAAGTACCGTTTCATTGTCCGCGCTCTCCTTATTAAAGGGAACTCACTACCCCCTGATATAATGGAAGAGCTTACGACGGTCCGCCAACAAAACACAAGTCGGGGAATAGCAGACAATAGCTGTCGGGGTTTCCCCGACAACCGCCTGCGCGAACGGCATTCGCCGTCTGCGCCAAGCCCGCCCGCTTCAATAACCGGGCGGCATGAACGCCCAGCGCATCGCCGAGTTGATGACCGACCCGGCCAAGTTCCAGGCCGCGGTGATCATCCCGTCCGCCCACGGCAAGCGTCGTTTCGGCGACGTGATGGCGGACTTCCAACGCGAGCGGTTCGCCCTGCTCAACCCGGCCTTAGTGGCTCTTGCCCGCGGCGAGATGCCGGCTGTCGGACGCTACTGGTGGGAGGCCACCAAGGGCTGCTCCAAAGACAGCGATTTGGCCGTGTGCATCCTGTGGCTCTTGGCGTTCGCGCGTCGCCCGTTGCTCTGCCAGGTCGGCGCTGTCGACCAGGACCAGGCCGGCGAGTTGCGGAAGGCGGCCAAGGACATTCTCGCGCTGAATCCCTGGCTCGCTGAGTTGGTCGAGATCCAGCATTGGCGGATCATCAGTAAGCGCAAGGGGCAGCCCGAGCGCGTCTGCGAAATCATCGCGGCAGACGTGGCTGGCTCGCACGGGGCCCGGCCGGACCTGCTCGTCATCAACGAGTTGACGCACATCAGCGCCGGCAAGAAGGAGTTCGCCGAGACGCTGATGGACAACGCGTCGAAGGTGCCCAATGGCATCGTGGTCATCGCGACCAACGCCGGGCACGTCGGCACGTGGCAGGAGGAATGGCAGAACCTCGCCCTGTCGTCGGACCGCTGGCGGGTGCATATCCACGATCGGCCCGCGCCCTGGATCCAGGAAGGCGAGCTCGCCGAAGCCCGCAAGCGAAACTCGGCGAACCGGTATGCCAGGCTCTGGGGCGGCCAGTGGGTTTCTCAGGTGGGCAAGGGCATCCCCGCTTCGGACATCGACGCGGCGATCAAGCCGAACCTGAAGCCCACTACGAAGCCTCGCCCCGGTTGGGTGTACGTCGCCGGCGTCGACCTGGCGACCGCTCACGACCTGTCGGCCGTCGTGGTGATCGGCAAGCAGGTGGGCAGCACCTACGTCGTGGAAAAACGCACCGAGCGTCAGGAATCGCGACTCACGATGGCGATGCGCGAGAACGGCTTTCTTACCGAAGAGCCACCGGTCGATGAGGTCGTTTGCCGGGTTCGCCAAACCAATCGTTTGCGGCTGGCTTACTGCCGGCTGTGGGCGGCCGCCAAAGGCTCGAAGCAGAAGCTGTCCCGGGTCGAGTCCGCCCTGAAACAGATCGACGAGCGGCTGGGACTGTCGGCATGTGCCTACGACCCCTACGAGGCAACGTTGCTGGCCGAGCGATTGACTGAGGCCGGCGTACCGATGGTCCCGGTGGTCTTCAGCGCCCAGAATCTCGTGGGCATGGCGTCGGCCGTGCTCGAGGAGTTCGCCAACGGCAACGTGCAGCTTTACGAGTGCGACGAAGGCTCAAAGCAGCTTGTGGCGGACCTTCGCCGCATGCAAATCGTCGAGATGTCCTACGGCCAACGACTCGCGGCCAAGCGCAGCAACGGTTCGCACGTCGACGCCGGGACCGCCTTCGCAATCGCGGTTTTGAAGTCGCGGGAGTTCACTCAGGCCGAGGGCGACGTCTTGGCCGACGACCGCGACGTGATTCTTCAATGAAGCCGGGACGCCGCCAAAAAATCTTTTGACCGGGCGCGAGCGAGGCGGTGTATGACGTCTATGGGGCGCAGGCTGGTGCCGTGCCTCAAAGTATCATCCAAAGGAGGGTTTCAATCATGCTCGTTTTTTCGTCCGGTCTTCTTTCCACCATTCCAGTCTTTTGCGGTATCGGGCTCGTTGCCTTTCACGCATTGCACTTTGAGCCCATCGAGAGCGGCCAGCGGCTAGCCACCGCCGACAAGGTTAAACAATCGGATATGCACCAGGAATTCTTGGTCGAGCGATCCGAGTTGCGAACCGCCTCACCGGCCGTAAGCGGCGTGCTCTACTGATCCCCAAGCCGTTCCGCTCGCAGACTGACCGGCCTCAGATTTGCCTCTGGGAAAAGTGGCCCGCCGGTGTCTGTTCCAACTTCGCACCGGCGGCTTTTTTAATCGCCATCGAAACTCCGCAGCGTGATGCGGTGTCCACCCGGCTGGCTTTCGAGTCGCCGGGTTTCTTGTGCGCCCAAGCCCGCCCGCCCGCATCCTTCGCTGAGCGTCGATCGTCTCGGCGCTGAATCTCTGCTCGAGCCCGGCTGACTTGTCGTCGTCGGGCTTTTTTTGTTTCCGCGCGCGACAGCCAAGCCAGACCTTGCGCACCCTCAACCATCAGAGAACAGGCAACGCCCGCGCACGGGGCAGAACGGAACAGAGGCACGCATGATTTCCCGCAAGTTCGCCAAACAGTTGGCGGCCGATGCAGAGCGGCGCGTCGGCGTGAAGACCACAGCCGGAAAGTTTCTGCTCCACGCCAAGACTCACGGCGTTTCAGAGGACGATTGGACGGACGGGCATACGCTGACCGTCACGCAGGATGACGTGCTCCTGGAGATCGACGCGCTGACCGATGTCGCCAACGAGTTTACCAACCTTGGCCGCCATCCTCGTATATCGGAGCGACTGACTCAGTACCGAGCCGCGCTCACGTCCATCCAAAAGCAAATCACCGCCGGCAACGGCGCTCCACAAGAGGCAGTTTCCACCAAAGGATCAGAGACCACCATGTCGAAAGACACCAGCCCTTCGCCGGCCGCGGTTTTTGGCGGCAACCCCAACGTCAAGCGAGCCAGCGCCCAATACGACGGCGGCACCAACAAGCGATTCTCGTACCCCGATGGTCTGGCCGCCCGTCTGAAGTTCGGCCCCGAACGCGCCGGCCGCGACATGGTGATCGACGGTCGCCCGGCCTACGAGCCGAACCAACGGCAGCGAGCGATGGTCGGGGCGTGGTGGAAACACAAGGTCGCATCGATGCACAAGATGCAGGACCTGCTCTCCGACCACGACAAGGATCTCTATCACGAGCTAGTCACGACCGGGGAATGGGTCGGCGACATCCGCGACGGCAACGGGCTCCATGAGTACCTGCAGCCGAAGCTTCTGAGCGATCTGCATCGGGTCAGAAAAGGTGTCAGGTCAGAAAAGGTGTCAGGAACCGTTTTGTTGACACCGTGATCGCGTTCGCCTACGATGTCCCGCCAGGGGAAGGCCGCAGCGAGCAAGGGAAGCCGGGTTCGTCTACCACGTCTTGAACCGCGGTAACGCGCGCATGAACGTCTTCGACGGCCCTGGCGATTGTGACGCCTTTGAGAAGGTTCTGGCGGAGGCGGTGGAGCGAAGCCAGACGCGCCTGCTGGCGTATTGACGGAATGCTCTGGTCACGAAGATCGCCAGCCGCTCACAAAGAGGACGGTGCCGGCTTTTCGAGCAGTCCATAAAACACAAGGTTATGTTTTTGCTTGACACGAAGTCAAAAGGCAGCACTACCCCCCCCCCGCAACACGTCACACCGGGCGGACGCCGACGCGGATCGGGGCGGTGCTCGAAGCGGCGAGAAAAGCCTCGACGGCTTCGCTCAGCGGATACCACTCGCCGACAAGCTGCGCCCAGGGAAAACGACGGCGCGTGTCGGTGAGGAAGCGAACCGCGGCGAGGAGGTGGGAGGGCGCGTAGTTGTGCACGCCCAAAACACTCAGGTTGCGACGGACGATCTGGTCGAGCGCAAGCGGGACCGGCGCTGCCGGGAAGACCGCACCGACCAAGACCGTCTTTCCACCCAGCCGTGCCAGCGGCAAGGCGGCCTGGAAGACGGCCGGCGAGCCGGTGAGCTCGAGCAACACGTCGGCGCCGTGGCCGCCGGTCACGCGAGCAACGGCTTCCGGAAGCGCGTCGAGCGTGACGGCGAGCGTGGCGCCGAACATGCACGCCAGAGTCCTACGTTCCGCCCGCAGGTCGACCGCGATCACTTCCGTCGCTCCGCGAACGCTTGCCATGGCGCACGCCGTGAGCCCGAGCATACCTGCCCCAAGAACGACCACGGTACGGTCCCGCAAGTCGCCGGCCGCCTCCAGCGCCGCCACGATCGTGGCCGTCGCGCAACTGGCGGGGCAGGCGGCTTCTAGCGGCAATTCGTCCGGCAGCCGCACGACCTGGGTGCCGGCCACGAGCAGGCAGTGTTCAGCCAGGCCCCCCGACAATTCGCGACCGGGGGCGAACGGCTCGTGGCCGTATTTCACGCCGCGCTCGCACTTCTGGGGTAGACCGCGCTGGCAGTAAAAGCACTCGCCGCAGTTCGCCACGATCGCCCACGTAACGCGGTCGCCGATGCGAATTGCTTCGCCCGCGAGATCGGCGAGCGGAGCCGCGTCGCCGAGGGCCGCGATTTCGCCGACGATCTCATGTCCGAGGATCGTCGGCACCGGCACCTTGCGCCGTCCTGCAAAACTGTGCAGGTCGCTCCCGCACAGCGTGCAACCGAGGACCCGGACCAGCATTTCGCCGACCCGCGGTTCGGGAACCGGCAATTCTTGCATGGTCAACCGACGAGCATGCCCGTCAAACACGGCGGCCAACGCCGACCTCATGGGGCGTCTCCCGCCACCGCCGGCACCAGCGCCCCGGAGCGGTTCGCAAAATATCGCCACGTCGCCAGCAGGCTGGCGAAACAGAAGAACGCGGCAAACCAGCAGGCGGCGGTGAAGAAGGTGAGCATCTTCGTGTCGGGCCGGGCAAAGCTCCGTCCGACGATTACGGCCGCGTAGCCGAGGTATCCGACGGTGTCGGCCACGTACATCAGGAAACCGAGGTTTCCACGTTCGCGCGTCATCGCCAGCATTCTTTCAAAGACGGTGGTGTGTATGGCCACGTAGGGCAGGTAGAGCCCCAGTCCGACACCTACCATGAATTCAAACGGTGAGAGCTGTCCCATCCGTTTTCCGAGCAGGGCTAGCGCCAGCAACGCGAAGCCGGCCAAACAATTGCCTAGCGCGACGAAAAATGCCGTGCGGTTGTCGCGGACGAGAACCGCGCAACCGTTGACGACCAGGACGCCGCAAGCGACGTAAAGCTCCGACTCGGTAAACGTGGCCGGCGCCGTTTCAAAGCCGAGCCCTCGCCAGAGCTGCGGGGCGAAATCGGCACGCAGGCTGCGAAGAATCGTGACGGTCAGATAGACGCCGCACAGCAGCCAGAGCCCCGTCGCGTACCTGCCAAAGAGCGCCCACCGCTCTTGCCGCGTCAAGGTCGGCCGGATGGTTCGGCATTCCACGTCGGCTGCGGAAGGCGGTGGAATGCGAGTCAGCATGGCGACGACGACGACCAGCGGCCCGGCAAAGATCAGTCCCGCCAGGCTGGGCATCCAGTCTTCGGTCACCCCTTGTTCGAGCAGCCATGTGCCGACCGACTTCGTAAAGCCGTCGGCCAGGATGAAGCTCACGCACAGGCCGGCGGTGAGGGCTTCGGTGAGCCGGCGACCTTCAAGAAATCCGATGATCAAACCGTACACCATTCCCAGCGGGAGCCCGTTCAGAAACAGGCAGACGCTGTTCCAGGGCCGCGGCACGAGGCCGAACAAAACCAGCGCCGCCTCGGCCAGGCCGACGAGAACAAGAATTAAGACGGCGCGTCGGTGCGGCTGCATCTCGGAGATAATCTTGATGCCGACGAATTTCGACAGCATGTATCCCAGCACCTGCGAGGTCACCAGGAGGGTCTTGAAGTCGAGGCCCCATGCGGTTGCCCCGGCAAAGTCGGCGGCGGTGAACGGCTTGCGAAAGCCGTACATGCAGAAATAGGTTCCAAAGGCCGCGGCCGTCGCCCAGATCATTCCCCAAGCTTCTTGCAGCCGGCCCGGAAAGGCCGACGCAGAAGTGGCAGATTTCGAGGAATCGGTGGACATAGACGGCAAGCAGGGCGATATCGTTCGGCGGCGGGCGAAGGGCTGGGGCCAATCGTTTGTCGTTGAGCAGGCATCAGTATAGATGCTCGCCGCAGGTCGACCGACCATTTGCCGGTTTATTTGTTCGGGGGCGACCTACGTGATAACGGAAGGCCCGATCCTCGCTTGTCAGGCCCGGAGGTGTGAGCTACCGCCGAGCCGCACGAGCCGAAAGCCGCAGTGCCGCAGCACGCCCAGCCAGCCGGTCAGAAAAAGCATCTGGCAGAACACGAGCGTCATCACCCAGGCATCTTCGGACGGCCTGACTCCTCCGAGAGCGACAAGTAAGAGGCCGACAAGAAGCGTGACGATCGGCAGCGCGAGAAGCTTAAAGAACCACCGACCGTAGCCCATCGCGACCCATGCGGCGACCAATGCCATCAGCGCGAAGCCGCTACCGATCACGGCTGCCTCGGCCAGACGGCTGTCGAGGTTCCGGCGTGGCATCAAACGGATCAAACTAAGGACCACAGCGCAGATGGTCGTCAGCGCAAATACATGCCTGAGGGTAAATTGCCAGGGCTGCTCGTCGGCGGTCAGGCTCGTCACCTGTAATCGTAACCCGCACCAGCGACCGACGGCCAAGGGCGCCACAACCGCCAAGGTCTGGGCCGCCAAGAGCCACAGCCATTCGCCGTAATTGTCGTGTAACCTGGAGAGACCCAGGTAGAGGACCGCTAAAAGGACAAAGTGGGCAAGAATCCGCAGGAGGAGTGCGCTGCTCCCGATGGCAAGCCATATTGCCCCAACGCTTGCCTGGGCAAACAGGAGCGCGTAGCCGATAACGACCCCGGGGTGGGGGAAGTTGTGGCCCGTGCCGCAAAGGATTGCCGCCGCATCCGCCAGAGCACTGACGATCACGCCGAGGCCGATGATGCCACGCGTCTTCATGGATACCATGCCGGGCCGCTTGCAGGGTCGAGGATTCCCGCGATTATACCGCGGATTCTGCCCCCTCGTCCGTCGAGAAGTGGTTGCTGGCGAGACGACGGCTCAGGGGACGATCTCCTCTGGGTTTTGACCTCACCCCGCCTTTCGCGGCGGCGCTGGCGGACGACCAACCTCTTGCGTTTGAGCTCCCGGCGCATCAAGCTCGTGGAGATGAAAAGCTTTCTTCATCGCTGGTTAACCTCGGACGACCGGGGCCACAAACGCGACGGGACCCCGCGTCGACCGAGTTGCCAACGCGGCGATCAACTCCGATGCAAATGTAGAAGCGGCGTGCCGCCACTTTCACCGAGGTTCAAGTGCCGTTCGGGCCTCGTCTGGCTTTTGATTGCGGCGGCCGGACTCGTGCCTCGCACGGCCGCCGCCGATACTTCAATCAAGACACGCAACGTCGTCATCGTGACGTTGGACGGCTTCCGCTGGCAGGAGTTTTTCGGCGGCGCGGAAGAGGGGCTGATCGATCCCGACGTGGGAGGCGTTCGTGACCGCGATACCCTGCGTCGCCGTTACGTGCGTGAGTCGACCGAGGCGAAGCGAGAGGCCCTGCTGCCGTTCATCTGGGGAACGGTAGCCCGCCAAGGCCAGATCTTTGGCGATCCCTCGCGGCAGTCCTCCGCGGTCTGCACCAACGGCCTGAAGTTCTCGTATCCGGGTTACAACGAGTTGTTTTGCGGATTCGGCGACGAGCGGATCACGTCGAACGACAAACGTGACAACCACAACCTCTCCGTGCTCGAGTTCCTCGACGGCCGGCCGCCGTTCCGGGGCCGGGTCGCGGCCTTCTGCACCTGGGGAGTCTTTCCCTTCATTTTCCGCCAGGGCCGCAACGGCCTGAGGGTCCAGGCCGGCTGGACACCGATCGTGGACGAACCGCTGACCGACCAACAGCGATCGACGAACGAGCTGATCGCGGCGCTGCCCCGATACTGGCCCGACAACACGTTCGACGTCGTGGCCTGGCGGGCAGCACGGGAGCACCTGTTGCGCCATCATCCGCGGGTGCTCTATATCTCGTTTGGGGAAACCGACGAGTGGGGGCACGGCCGGCGCTACGATCTCTACCTGGATGCAGCCCACCAGGCCGACCGCATGATCCAGGAGTTGTGGCAGATGCTGGCGGAGCTGCCGGAGTACCGGGAGTCGACGGCGCTGGTGCTCTCGACCGACCACGGCCGGGGCGGCACGCGCGGCAACTGGACCGACCACGGGCAGCAGGTTTCCGGGGCGGAGCACATCTGGATTGCGGTCATGGGTCCCGACACGCCTCCGCTTGGCGTGCGCGGGAACGCGGCGGTCACCCAGGGACAGGTGGCAGCAACAATCGCTCAACTGTTGGGCGAGGACTTTAACGCTACGAACCCCCGCGCGGCGACACCGTTGCCCGACGTCGTCCGCCCGGCGCCGCGTTGACCGAACATAAGGCGTGCGAGAGCCGACGCACTTCGACCCTTCGGCGTTGTCTTCGTCCCAGTGAACGCCTCACACGGGAACCGGCGCCGGCCATCGGCTATGTGACCCACGCAGGAGGGACGACGCACGTTTTGGCTACCAACCCGAAGCGGCTCGAAGTACTCGCCAGGAACGAGGTGGGCGAGCCGACGAACTCGACGCGGGCCCTTTCCGACGGACAGATTTTTCTAGGCACGTTCGAGCACTTGATCCGCATCGAACAGCAGTAGCCGCGGCCCGACGTTCCAGGACGGTTAAGCGACTCAGTAGTTGAATTGCAGGCCGACGGTGAAACCCTGCGCCCAGAAATTGCTGAACTTGTGCAGTTCGGCCGGCCGGGACGGGCCAACCAGCGGGCCGACGGCCTGGCTGAGATTGAGCTGGCGATCGATCTGGTTGGGCGCGCGGAGCATGCGAGTCCAATAGAAGGCCTCGTAGCCGATCGTCAGGCGCAACCGGGCGGTCAGGTCGTAACCGACGCGGATCTGGGCGGCCGGCACCACGGACAGCGCTCGATGGTACTCCCGCCCGGTGTTGCTCGGTTGCACGAACCAACCTCGGTCTGGGAAGGCCTGGATGCGCGGCGCCACGAACGAGATGCTCGCTTGCGGAGATTCATAAACCGTCGACAGCGTTCCCCCGATCGCGGCTTTAGCCGTCCCTTGGATCGTCCATCGGCGATAGCGGTAGCCGCCTCGCAGACCAATTTCCGGCCCGATGAAGGTGTCGTCGGCCAGAAAAGTGTCGTTGAAGCTCACGGGGAGCATGGCCGGACGCGACGTGTCGCTGGAAAGCCTGAACCGCTCTCGGAAAGCGAGCAGACGAAAGCCGCCCAAGAGCGTCAATGTCGCCCGGTTGCCCGGGAGGTATTCGGTGAGGTTGCCCAGCCCGTCCAGTTCCAGACCAAAGAGGCTCGCCGCGTCGTCGGTCCAGACGCCGCCCGACGCTGCTCCCGGTTGCGAGAGGACGAGAGAACTTTCGTGCGGCGTGCCGGAGGTCACGTCTTCAAAGGGGATCGCCAGCAGCGGGCTTCCCTGAACATCGCTTGCGGCGCTAAAATGCGTTGCCCGCAAGGCGGTGGCGAATACACTCACCTCGCCGCCAAACACCTCATCTTCCATCCAGCCGCCAAGCGTGAGTCGCAGGGCCGGAAAAACGGGCGCGGCTAGCTGGCCTGGGCCGAGCAGGGTACGCGTTTGGGCAAAGCCAAGCCGGCCGAGGCTGCTGGCGTCCCCCGTTGTCACCAAAGGCGCGGGGAGAGAGGCGTGCGAAACCCAGAGGTTGACGTATTCCAGCCGGAACCAGGCGCCGGGGTCCGCTTCTTCCAGATCGAACGTGGCCGCGGAGACGGTCGACGCGAAGAGTAGAGTCGCGAGCAGCCCCGTCCTCGCCGGAAAAACGATTCGCGGCGGCCGACCGAGCCGGGATGGGCGCACGCAGCACATGGGCAAGTTGCAGGTCGGGTCGCGCGAACCGATGCCGTCGGGCGATCGGACGCGCCCCCCTCCTGCGAGGTCCTAGCCGTTCGTTGAGAAGCTTCGGCTCCCAGCGCGGTGCGAAAGCAGCAAAATGCCGCGCGAGCGCAAACTCGACGCCGCCGTGGGCGCTGCACGCGGGCAACCTTGTTATTTCGCAAGCTTCGGGGCAAGGGCCAGGCAATCAGCCCGTCTCAACCTGTGCGCACGAGACATGAAACCCAAGACACGGGTCCGCCAAGTCTAGTTGCCCGACGGGCCGAGTTGCCCGAATCGGCGCGGGCTTCATCGGGCCACGAGCCTCAACCGCTTATTCCCCGGTCCAGAAGGCTTTTCGCTTCTGAAGGAAGGCCGTCATCCCTTCCTGAGCGTCGGACCGAACTGCGTTGTCGGCGATGACGTCGGTGGCGCGTTCGTAGGCCGTGTGCTCGTCGAGCGAAAGCTGGTCGTAGAACGCCGCCTTTCCCAGCCGGATCACGAGGGGGCTCGCCGCCAGGATCGGGTTGACCAGCGCCGCCACCGCGGCGTCGAGTTCTGCTTCCGGAACGACGCGGTTGACCAGCCCCAGTTCGTAGGCGCGAGCCGCGGAAATCGGCTCGCCGGTAAGCAGCATTTCCAGGGCCGGCTTGGCCGGCACGGCGCGCACCAGCGGCACCATCGGCGTCGCGCAGAACAGGCCGATCTTCACGCCGGGCGTGGCAAACGTGGCGGTTTCGCTGGCCACGACCAGGTCGCAGGCCGCGACCAACTGGCACCCGGCGGCGGTGGCGGTTCCTTGCACCCGCGCCACGACCGGCTGCGGCAACCGGCGCAACTGCTGCATCACCCCGCTGCACCGCGCGAAGAGATCGTGATACTCGCCGTGCGATCGGCCGATCATTTCGGTCAGGTCGTGCCCGGAGCAGAACACCGGACCGTTGGCCGCCAGCACGACCGCGCGCACCTGGTTGTCGCCCGCGACATAAGCCAGCGACGCGGCCAACTGCTCAAGCAGTGCTTCGCTCAGCGCGTTGCGCCGCTGGGGGCGGTTGAGCGTGAGGCGGGCAACGCCGTGGGCGACGTCGATAAGCAGCTCGTCGGAGATGGTGGTCGGCATGGCGACATCCGGCAGGCAGGCTGGCCGCAAGAGCTTAGTTTATCCTCTCGCGAAGCATTTCAACAACGCACAAATACATCCCGGTAGTGGGTGATTAGTGTGGTGAAGATTCCACACTAATCACCCACTACCTACATCCCGCCTCCGAGCACCGGCTACTCTGTCAGCACCTTGCCGACCTGCATGCCCAACGACCGGAGCTTGGCCCGCAGCGTCACACGGCTCAGACCAAGCATCTCGGAAGCGCGAGCCTGGTTGCCGTCGGCATATTCCACGGCGCGTCGAATCATCAACCGGTCGAAATGCTCCAGCGCCCGACGATAGAGGTCGGTTTGACCCGCAACGATCCATGCTTCCAGCAACTGCGGCAGCTCCTGCCAGTCGGCTGCCGCGTGCTGCAACTCGGACGGAGCCGGCAGGCCCCTGCGCACTTCGGCGGGCAAGAATTCCGGCAGAATCGTCGGTCCGGCGGAGACAATCAATGCTTCTCGGATGATGCTCTGCAGCTCCCGCACGTTGCCCGGCCAGTCGTACTTCTGCAAAAGCTCGAGGGCGGCAGGCGAAATCGAGTGCACCGCGGTGCCGATCTCCCGGTTGTAACGAAAAAGGAAATAGTGCGCCAGCTCCGGAATGTCCTCTCGCCGCTCACGAAGCGGAGGGAGGTGGATCGTCACGCCGCGCAGCCGATAGTAGAGGTCTTTGCGAAAACGGCCCTCTTCGATCAGGCGTTCGAGATTCTGGTTGGTCGCCGCGATCACGCGGACCTCGACCGAAATGGTCTCGTTCCCCCCAACACGCTCGAAGCGGCCTTCCTGCAGCAGACGCAAGATCTTGGCTTGCGTGTTGGCCGTCATGTCGCCGACTTCGTCCAGAAAGAGCGTGCCATGATTGCACTGCTCGAACTTGCCGATCCGCCGGCTTTCGGCCCCCGTGAAGGCTCCCCGTTCGTGGCCGAACAGTTCGCTTTCCAGGAGCGATTCGGGAATGGCCGAGCAGTTGATCGCCAGAAACGGGGCCCGGTTGCGTTGGCTGTGGTGATAAAGGGCCCTCGCCACGAGCTCCTTGCCGGTGCCGCTTTCGCCCAGCACGAGCACGTTGACGTTTTGGGGGGCCACCCGGCCGATCTGTTTGCAAACCGATTGCATGGCCGCGCCGGCCCCGACGAGCAAATCGGGCCGGTCCTGCGGCCGTTCGCCCTCGTCGAGCAGGGCTGGAACGTGCATCATGCGGCTGATCGAGAGCGCCTGGTCCACGATCTGTTGAAGCTGGTGGGCGTCCAGCGGTTTGACCAGGTAGTCGTAGGCGCCAATCTTCATGGCCTCGATGGCCGTGTCCGTTGTCCCGTGGCCCGTGATGAAAATCACCAGGCTCTTGGGGTCGAGTCTTCGCAGCTCGCCGAAGACGTCCAGCCCCGATTGCTGGCCCAATCGAATGTCGAGCAGGATGACGTCGGGGGCGTGCTCGGCCGCCAGCCTCAGCCCCTCGTCGGCGGTCGCCGCTTCGAGAACGGCTAGGCGGTCGTCGGCCAACACCTGGCCGATGCTGTAGCGGATGTTGGGTTCGTCATCAATGACGAGCAGCTTCAATTGCTTGCGCACGTAACGTCTCCGGAATCGAAGGGGCAGAACCATTGCCCGATGGAACAGGTCTGGCCGCCGGTTCCGCCAGCGGCACTTCCACGATGAACATCGCCCCGCCGGGCGGCGCGTTGGAAGCCGTCAGACCGCCGCCGTGTTCCTGCATGATTCGCCGGCTGATGGCCAGGCCCAGACCGATACCGCGCTCCTTGCTGGTAACGAACGGTTCGAAAAGGCGCGACATGACCTGGTCGGGTATGCCGCTGCCGGTGTCGCGGAACACGATCCGCAACAAGCCGTCTGATTGGCGCCCTTGTTGATCGACCGTCACGTGCAGGGTTCCCCCGTCGGCCATCGCCTCGATGGCGTTCAGCAGCAGGTTGACGAAAACCTGGTCCAACTGTGCGGGGTCGGCATCGACCAGGGCCGGCGCGTCGCCCAACTGCTCCTCGATCACAACCTTCGCCTGTTGAGCGCTGGCCGCGACGAGCGTCAGCGCCCGTCGCAAGGTGTCGCGGACGTCGTGACAAACGCGGCGCAGCTTGGGAGGCCGGGCAAAATCCAGCAACTCTCGGATGGTGGTTTCCATGCGGACGATTTCCTGCTCGACGACTTGCAGTCGCTTCTCATCCGCCGACGCCGCCACCTGGTTGCGTTGCACGGCCTGGATCAGCAGCTTGACCGAGGTCAGCGGGTTGCGCAGCTCATGCGCGACTCCGGCCGCCAGTTCCCCGACGGCGGCGAGGCGTTCCGATCGCACCGCCTCGCGGCGTGCGCGCTGTAGCTCTTCCACGACCTGCTTGATTCGCGCGGACACGGCCTGCACCTGCTGTTGCAAGGCCGGCAGTCCCTTCAACTCGCCGGAAGACACCTCGACCAGGCCGATCTGCTGTTCGAGGTCGCCGCTGGCCCCTCGCAAGGTGACGCTGATTTCCGAAATCGTGTGATGCAGGCCGCGAGCCACCCAAAGGCCGAGTAGAATCCCCACCGCCGGACCCAGGATGACGAAGCTGATTCGCGTCACGTTGACCCGGGTACGCAGCCGGTCCCGTCGCTGGAACGCCTCGTCGGTCAACCGTTGCGCGAGCTCCGAGAGCTCTTCGCACGGCTTGGCCACATCGCGCGCCAGACGTGTGGCGACTTCCACCGAACGGGATGCCTCGTCGCTTGATTGGGTGCCGCGCGCGAGTTGCCCATCTGCAAAAGACTGGTAGGCGGCGAACTTCTCTCGGGTCGCCTCGACGAGGGTCCGCTCCTCGGGGGTCGAAATGTTCTCGCCGGCCCGGTGAAGGGCCTTTTCGAACGCTTGTTCAACGCGCCGGGCTTCGAATTCCAATCTCTCGTGCAGGGTGGCTTCTCTCTGCAGATAGTCGGCGGATTCGAGCAGCGCGGCTTGCAGACGCCAGAGGTTCTCCTCCATGTCCCCGGCCGCCTGAATGACGTTGCGGCTCTGATACAGCACGCTTGTTTGCGCTTCATCGAAGCGATTGAGCATGTACCACGAGCCACAACTTACGACCACCCACAGCAAGCTCACCAGTACGGTGGGCCCGACGACCTTTTTCCACATCGAGGTACCTGACCTGCGGGAGAGGCCCGCGGCATTAAAGTCGCCCCGGAGCGCGCGCCCGAAGGGCACCCTTAAGCCTCCGACACACATTTTAGCCGTTGCAGACATCGCTGGCAGGGCCGGCGCCGACACTCCTGGTCCGAGAACTCGTCGGCCGCCGTTTTTTGATGAGCACGGCCTTCTCGGAGTTGTTTGCATCCGGTTTCGCAACCTTTGCGCCGAATTGCGGTCCTCTCGGTCGAAATAAGGTCCCAACCTTATAGGAAGTAAGGCTTAACGACGAGAACCGCATGGGTAACGGTCGCCCGCTTCGAGGGTCACAAGGCCGCCGAAGCCCGCCTGCCGGAGGAAAGAAACTGGCCTTGGGTGCTACTTTGCTTCCGTGAAATTCATGCGCTGATCCTAAAAAAAAACTGACACCCCCTAGACAAACATCAGCAAGATGACGATATTGCTAATCATCACTTACATTACCTTGTAACTCATGTATTGAGAGCCGCCGTCATGTCGCCCATAAAAGTGCCGTTTGCCGCCTGGTTGGTTTACTCACTCATGCTCGGCACGATTGGCTGCGGATCGGCCGGCTCGGCGGGCGGAACCGGGGCGGCGGGGAAGCAGGTCGAACTGCTCAACGTTTCGTACGACCCGACGCGAGAGTTGTGGCGGGAGCTTAATCAGCGTTTCCACGAAGACTACGAGCAGAAAGAGCACGTCAAGGTCGACGTCAAACAATCACACGGCGGTTCGGCGAGCCAGGCCCGCGCGGTGATCGACGGCCTGGAAGCCGACGTGGTGACGCTGGCGCTCTTCACCGACACCGACGCCATCCGCAAAGCCGGACTGATCGAGGAGGGCTGGCGGTCGCGGCTGCCGTTCGATTCGCTCCCGTATTTCTCGACGATCGTTTTCGTGGTCCGCAAAGGGAACCCGAAGGGGATCAAAGACTGGCCCGATCTCGTCGGCGACGGCGTGGAGATCGTGACTCCCAGCCCCAAAACCTCCGGCAACGGCAAGCTCAGCTTTCTGGCGGCCTGGGGCTCGGTGGTGCTGCGCGGCGGCTCGCAAGAAGAGGCACATGAGTTCGTCACGCAATTGTACCGGCATACGCCAGTGCTCGATCCGGCGGCCCGTGCGGCGACAACGACCTTCGCCCAGAAGGGAATCGGCGACGTCCATCTCACGTGGGAGAACGAGTCGCGACTCGAAGTCGAAGAAGCGAAGGGGGAATTGGAAGTGATCTACCCGCCGATCAGCATTCGAGCCGAGCCTTACGTAGCCGTGGTCGACGCCAACACGAAACGGAAGGGGACCGAAAAGGTTGCCGAAGCCTATTTGCGGTTCGTCTACACGCCCGTTGGCCAGGAGATCATCGCGCGGCACGGCTATCGGCCGATCAACGAGGTCATTCGCAAGGGACACAGCCAGGAATTCCCCGACATCGAGCTGTTCTCGGTCAACGACATCGCCGAGGGCTGGGACGGGGCGAACGAGCGGTTCTTTGCGGAAGGCGCGGTGTTTGACCAGATCTATCAACCCAAGGCCGAGTAACCGCGATGACCACCATCAATCGCCACGCGCTCCCCGGCTTTCGTCTCGGACTTAGCTACACCCTGGCCTGGGTCGGGTTGCTCGTCATCGCGCCTCTGGCAGGCTGCCTTCTGAAGGCATCCTCCCTGTCCCTCGACCGCTTTCTGGCGGCAGCGTGGAACGCCCGCGCTCGGGCGGCTTACAGTTTCACGTTCGGCAGCTCGCTGGCCGCGGCGGCCGTCAACGTGCTGATCGGCCTTTTGGTCGCCTGGGTGCTGGTGCGCTACGAGTTTCCCGGCAAACGACTGATCGATTCTCTGGTCGATCTTCCCTTTGCACTGCCGACGGCGGTGGCCGGACTGGTTTATTCACAGTTGTATGTGGCCAACGGCTGGCTGGGCCGATTTCTGGTTCCGCTAGGAATCCAGGCCGCCTACTCGCGCCTGGCGGTGGTGCTCGTCCTGGTCTTCGTCGGTTTTCCCTTCGTGGTGCGAACGCTGCAGCCCGTGCTGGAGAGCTTCGACGTCGAAATGGAGGACGCCGCCGCCCTGCTGGGCGCCTCGCGCGGACAAACTTTCCGCCGCGTGATCCTGCCTGGGCTCATCCCGGCCTTGATGACCGGTTTTGCGCTATCGTTCGCGCGGGCCATCGGCGAATACGGGTCGGTGGTTTTCGTTTCGGGCAACATGCCATTTCGGACCGAAATCGCCCCGGTGCTGATCGTGGCCCGGCTGGAAGAGTTCGCCTACGCCGAGGCGACCGCCATCGCCACGGTGCTGCTCGCCATGTCGTTGGGAATGCTCGTGGTCGTCAATTTTTTGGAGCATTGGAGCAAGCGCTACGATGGCTGATCGCGCCGCTAAATCAACCCGCGCCGCGTCGGGCCGCGACCCGGCACTGGTGCGCTGGACGCTCATCACCGCCACTCTGGCGATCGTGGGCGTCCTCGTGGTCGTGCCGGTGGTGGCCGTGTTCCACAAAGCGTTTGAACAGGGTCCGGCAATTTACTGGCAAACCCTCGTCGCCGACGCCGATACGCGACACGCCATTCTGCTGACGCTGACGGTAGCTCCGCTCGCCGTTCTCTCCAACGTGGTGTTCGGGGTGGTGGCGGCCTGGACGATCGCCCGCTTCCGCTTCCCCGGCCGCGCACTACTCACGGCATTGATCGACCTGCCGTTCAGCGTCTCGCCCGTGGTGGCGGGGTTGGCGCTGGTGCTGATCTTCGGACTACAGGGCTACCTGGGGACGTGGCTGCGGGCACACGATATCAAGGTGATCTTCGCGCTGCCGGGGCTGGTGCTGGCCACAACCTTCGTCACGCTGCCGTTCGTCGCCCGCGAACTGATTCCTCTGTTGGAGGCGCTGGGGCCGGACGAGGAACTGGCGGCGGTCAGCCTGGGGGCCAACGGCTGGCAGTTGTTCCACCGCCTGACCCTGGTCAATATCCGCTGGGGATTGCTCTACGGCGTTATTCTGTCGGCGGCCCGCGCCACCGGAGAGTTTGGGGCGGTGTACGTTGTTTCGGGACACATCTCGGGCCGTACCGACACGATGCCCCTGCGGGTCGAGAAACTCTTCCAGGAATACAACACGCCGGGCTCGTTCGCTCTGGCGTCGCTCTTGACCTCGTTTGCACTCGTGTCGCTGGCCCTCAAGGGGTGGCTGGAGCGCAAGACGCGCCGCGAGCTGGCCGATGCGGCCAGCGCGCAGAACTTCCTTTTGGAGGGTGCGGTTGGGCAGCCGTCGCCCGCCGCCGTGACGGCCTGACAACCATTCGCCGAACCAACCGGACCGCAGCTATGAGCATTCGCGTTGAAGGTGTCTCGAAACGCTTTGGCCGCTTTGTGGCCTTAGACGACGTGTCGCTGGATGTCCCCAGCGGCGAGTTGCTCGCCTTGCTCGGGCCTTCCGGGTCGGGCAAGACGACCTTGTTGCGGGTGATCGCCGGCCTGGAAACGGCCGACACCGGGACCGTGCGCTACCAGGACGAGGACGTGACCAATCGCTCGGCGCGAGAGCGTAACGTCGGCTTCGTCTTCCAGCACTATGCCTTATTCCGACATATGAACGTGTTCGAGAACGTCGCCTTTGGTTTGCGCGTCCGCAAAAAAAAGGCCGCCGACGTCGACCGCCGCGTGCGGGAACTGCTTGGGCTGGTGCGCCTAGAGTCGTTCGAGCGGCGGTATCCCTCTCAGCTTTCGGGCGGACAGCGGCAGCGCGTGGCGCTGGCCCGGGCGTTGGCCATTGAGCCGAAGGTGCTGTTGCTCGACGAGCCTTTCGGCGCCCTGGACGCGAAGGTCCGCCAGGAGCTGCGGCAATGGCTGCGTCGGTTGCACGACGAGATCCACATGACGAGCGTCTTTGTGACGCACGATCAGGAAGAGGCCTTCGAGGTTTCCGATCGGGTGGCGGTCATGCAGCGCGGGCGCGTCGAACAGGTGGGTGCGCCGCAAGAGGTGTTTGAAAAGCCGGCCAACCGTTTCGTGATCGACTTTCTGGGCAACGTGAACGTGTTTCATGGCCGGGTGGAGAACGGCCGGGCGCAATGGCAGCAGTTTCAATTCGACTTGCCCGACGAGCAGCATGAGGAGGGAGCCCCGGTGGCCCTCTACGTGCGCCCGCACGAGTTGGAGATCGAACGTTCAGCCAACGGCGTGGCGAGTCTGCGGACTCGGGTCGAGCGAATCAACGCTGCAGGCCCGGTGGCCAAGGTCTGCGTCTCGTCGGCCGAGTTCGGCGTCGAGCTCAACGTCGAGCTGACGAGAGAGCGCTACGCGGAGTTGGGCCTGGCACGCGGCGACACGGTCTACGTTTCGCCGCGTCAGGCTCGCGTGTTTACCCCCGAGTACGTCATTTGAGGAAGGAGTCGCCGATGATGGCAACCGAACCCACCCTCCCGGCGGAAACATCGAGTTTGCCGCGTCGCCCGCAGGCGGAACTGGACGATGCCCTTGAGCATATTCGCCAGGCGCTCCGCGGCCTCGAGTATGGCCAGATTTCGGTGATCGTGCAGGACGGCGTCGTCATTCAGATCGAACGCACCGAGAAGAAGCGCGTCCGCCGCCGGGGAGGCAAATGAGCCCATGGCGCGTCTCGGGTTCAACGCTCGGCCGACGTTTTTGCGAAATCCGTCATTTTCGGCCAAAGATGCCCTTGACAGCGGTCCGATGGTACTAAATAATCTCGATACATCACTAATATAACAAAGTTAGTGATGTATAAATCCGCCGACCCCTTTGAGGGAGGCGCTTCACCCAAAATCGCCGGAGCCGACTGGACGAACCAGAGGCAGTCAACGACTTAAGGAGTCGCTGTATGTCTCGTTCGCCGTCGTGCTCTTTTCCGCCGAACATCTCGTCGGCAAGGTCTCATGGCTCGGCCACTTGGCCCTCGTCCTGCGTGACCTTAGGCGCCGCCCTCCTCGCGCTAGCTATCGCCGGGTGCTCGCAAAAGAAGGTCGACAACCGCAAAGCCGTCTACCCGGTCCACGGTAGGTTGCTCGTCAACGACCAGCCGGCACCCGGAGCCATGCTCGTCTTGCACCCCGTGGGCGGTTCATACGACGTCGAGCGGCCTGTGGCCACCGTTGGCCCCGACGGCAGTTTCGAGCTGACCACCTACGTGAGCAAAGACGGGGCGCCGGTCGGCGAGTACATCGTCACCGCCCAGTGGTACCTGTCGGCCGACAAAGATGCGCCCGGTCCCTGGCCCAACGTCATTCCCGACAAATACGCCAGGCCCGAGTCGTCGGACCTGCGCGTGCGCGTGGCCGAGGGGCCGAACGAACTGCAACCCATCGTCATCAAGCGTTAGTTGGGGCCGGAACAGCTAAGAGAAATCTATTTTTTCAACAACAATCGGATAAAAAGGAGTTCTGACCCATGTCTCGTTCAATCCGTCGTCGCCGACCGGGCTTCACCCTGGTCGAACTGCTGGTGGTGATCGCCATCATCGGCATCCTGATCGCTCTTCTGCTGCCGGCCGTCCAGGCCGCCCGGGAGTCGTCGCGCCGAGCGCGCTGCATCAACAACATGAAGCAGCTCGGCGTTGCCGTGCACAACTTTCACGACGTACACAAGTTTCTGCCGGTCAGCAACCGGCCGCTGGGGCTGACGACCGCCCCGCGCATTGGCTGGGCAATCAATACGCTCCCCTACCTCGAGCAGGGGGCCGTTTTTCAGCAATATGACCAGACAAGGAATTGGAGCGACAACACCTTGGGCAGCGGCCAGCTCGTTCCGAATCGAACGCTCTGCGGCACGGCGCTGCCGGCATTCTCCTGCACCTCGGCGCCCAGCGTCGACAAGCGTCTCGATTCCGACCCGCAGTGGGCTCCCACCTGGACGCCGTTCGCCGCCACCACCGATTACTCACCGACGATCAGCGTCGATCAACGGCTGGTGACCCTGGGACTAGTCGATCCCTATCCGGCCCCGGTCGCCGGCTCGACCTGGTTCGGCGCTCCGGGCATGCTGGCCCAGAACTCGACGGCTCGCTTGGATGACGTTCGCGACGGTCTGAGTACGACCATCATGCTGGGCGAATCGGCCGGACGCCCGATCCTGTTCCGCGCCGGAAAGCAAGTCGGCAACCTCCCACAGCACATCGTAAATGGGGGTGGCTGGATGCGGCCGGCGAGTGACTTCAGTGTCGACGGCTCTTCCTATGACGGCTCAACCATTCCGGGCCCTTGCCCGATCAATTGCACCAACGGCGACGACGAGCCCGGTCCGGCCGCGCAGCCCTATGCCTATTACGTCACCCAGGGCACGGGCGAAGCCTATAGCTTCCATCCGGCCGGCGCCAACTTCGTCTTCGGCGACGGATCCGTACACTTCCTCAGCGAAAGCATCACGATGCGTGATTTCGCCCGAATGGTGACCCGCGATCAGCAAGAGGTGATTCAAGCTCCGTAAGGTGCCTTGCTTTGGAAGAGGAGAAACGGAACGGCCCACGCGGCGTCAGGACAAGACGGCTTGTCCTGACGCCAGCGGGGCTGGACTGCAGCCGTAAGCCGTCGCGGAGGAATCAGAAGTTGTGCGACCGTGCGTTATCGCCCAGTCGAGAGCCGAAGAGGGCGACCAAGCTTTCGGCTTTCTAATCCTGGAATCGGTGCCGAAGCATTGTGCAGGCGCGTGCGTTGCTTATCATGTGGCGGAAGCGCCTCGGTGCAGACGTGCGTCGGCGCTTGACCGAACGCTCGGCCTCTTTGAGTTCCCCCATGGAAGATAGCAGCCTGCTGTGGCAATTCTGGGACAACTTTCGGCACAACCTCTTCAAGCCGCTGCTGCTTTTTTTCTACATGGGCTTTTCGGTGCCGCTGTTGCGGGTGCCCTTCGATTTTCCCCATGTCATCTACCAAGGCTTGACGATTTACCTGCTGATCGCCATCGGCTGGCACGGCGGTGAAGAACTCGCCGACCTGTCGTCACGCTCGCTGGCCCAGGCGGCCGGCCTGATGGTGATCGGGTTCGCGTTGAACTTTCTCATCGGCTGCGCCGCCTATCTCCTGCTGCGCAGCGCCACGAAACTGCGGCGGATCGATGCGGCGACGATCGCCGGATATTATGGCTCGGACTCCGCCGGCACCTTCGTGACATGCGTGGGGATCCTAACGGGCCTGCAATCCGTCTACGGCAGCATCTACAAGCCGGCACCCTACATGCCCGTGATGCTCGCCGTGATGGAAATCCCGGGCTGTCTCGTGGCGCTTTACCTCGTGTCGCGGTTGCGCCACGGCGGAATGGACCCCCTGGGAAATATGCCGGACGAACCAGGCTACGATCCTGCACACCGTCCGCCCGCGGTGGCGGCCGGACATGGCGAGCACTCCCAGGCAGGCCATGCGCCCTCTCCTCGCGCAACGGCGCGCGGGGCCGGCCTGAACCTACGCTTGCTGCACGAGGTGTTTCTCAACCCGGGATTGTTTTTGCTCTTCGGTGGCATCTTCATCGGTTACGTCAGTGGACGACAGCGCGGCGCCGAGCCCGTGGCCGTGATCGAATTCAACCAGAGCGGTTCGATGGCGCCGGCCATCCTCACCAAGGAGCACGAGCACCTCGACCCGATTGATGTCGACCCCCCCGCCACCAAAGCCTTCAAGCCGCCGGCCATCGTTATGCCGCTGCAGAAATATGAGGAAGTGGCCGACAACGTGAGGCAGCGAACCAAATCGTCCATGGAACAGCTCGACACTCTGTTCCTCGACCTGTTTCAGGGCGCCCTCTGTCTGTTTCTGCTGGAAATGGGCATGACGGCCTGCAAGCGTCTGCGCGACTTGCGGGCCGGGGGCGTCCCCTTCATCCTCTTCGGCCTGATCGCGCCGAACGTTTTTGCCACGGTCGGCATGATCGCCTTGCACCTCTACGGCATGCTCCTGGGCGAGCCTTTCACCTTGGGAACGTACCCTTTGTTTGCCGTCTTGTGCGCGGCCGCTTCCTATATCGCCGTGCCTGCCGTGCAGCGGATGGCCATTCCCGAGGCGAGCCCCACGCTCCCTCTGGCCGCCTCGCTGGGGCTTACGTTTTCCTACAATGTGACCGTCGGAATTCCCGTCTACATCATGATTGCGCAGACGATCATGAAAGTGTTTCCGATCGGATAGCGAACGATATGGCGGGTCTGCCCGAGGTGGTCGAGCCTCAGACAGTAGCAGCTTCGGCCGCCTGGCTTGCCGCGGTCACGGACCAGGATGGCGTATGGGCATCCGTCACTCCTCGCCTCGGGGCGAGTTCTTTTCCCGCTGGATGGTGCCCGGGGGACGGCGCCCCATGGATCCAAATTCTAATTCACGTTGTTCTCCCGCTGCTCTCTCTTCCGCCACTTCTGCGGCCTCGTCAGCCTGTCTGAGCAGGTTGGCGATGATCGCCGACTGTCCCCGAACAAGCTCAGCCTGTACGGCGCTCAGGTGCTGCACTTGGGCTTCCAGTTGCTGTAACAATTCCGTGGCTTTCCGCAGCTCCTGTTGAAAGTTCTTAATGGCGGCGTCGGGAGGCAGATTCTCATTCTCCGCCGCGTCAGCCGCGGCCAGCTTCGAGAAGGATTTGTGCGCCTGGTCAACGTCATGGTGAATGGCAGCGGCTTGCTCCTTGACGATTCTTGCGGGAACGGCCTCTCCGGACGCGGCATATCGTTCCAATATCTGGGCGTGCTCATGGGCATGGCGACTGAAGGTGCTGCCCGCCGACATGTAGTATTCCGCCGATTGTCCCGCTTCTTCCGGCCCCAGGGGGACGGCCGGATAATCCTCGGAGAAACTACCGCCTTCTGTGTTGTTTGTTGCTGTTGCGTCGGCGGGTGGGGAGCCCTCCGTCTTGCTTCTTATCCCAGCAGGCGTAGCGGCGCCCGTCTTGTAGGTTGCCCGCGTCGCGGCGGACGAAGACGGTTTCATACCAGCCGGAGGGTCCCCCAGGATGGGCATCAGCCAACGCCCGTCTTCGTAAACCGCCCAATAGTTCGTGGGTAGCCAATACCACCAGCGGCCCTGGTAGAATCTGAAGCGCCAAGCATCGCTGGAGGCGGAGGGGCTGCTATCTGTTCCAGGTTGCTTCGATTCATCGGCGACAACGAATGGAGCCAAGGCGACGTAGAACGTCGACGAAGCAACGATCGCGATGAGTGTTCTCATGATTCATCCTCACGAGGCAACGGAAATAAAATCAAAATTTACCTTGGCTTCCTCTGCTTGCTAATGATGTGCCGCACGTCTCCCGCACACACGCTAGGGTAAATCGGCAGCAACCGGCAATTCTCTGCGCGCAGAAGCGCGCTTTGCCGCACAGAGCGCGCCCCCCCGAGCAGGCCAGCATCTGTGAAACACCGGCCGAAGCGCCGTGGTTGGTTTGGCATGTCCTTAGCAAAGTGGCCGCTTGGCAAATGGGCCGGTTAAGGAATGCGCCGTGCGCCGACCTACCGAGGTTACCGCCGTAGGAATCTGAAAACGGAGTAATCGATGTCTGTATTTGCACACCGGGTAACTATTAGCCTCCTCGTTGCCATGAGGATGTTGGCAGTCTGGTGGCTCGTTGCCGCGGGTCGACTGGCGCACGGGGCGGAGCCCTCATCCGGAGGGGCGCCCATCCAGGTTGAAACCGTCCGTCCCCAACGAGCCCAGCAGGGCCGCGTCTCCACCCAGCCCGGCTCGGTCATTCCCGATCGCTCGGCCAGGCTGTTCGCCAAGGTTTCGGGGTATCTGAAGGAGCAACGCGTCGACATCGGCGATCGCGTCCATGCCGGGGACGTGCTGGCCGTGATCGACGTGCCCGAGCTGGTGGAAGAGGTCAAG
This sequence comes from Pirellulales bacterium, assembly GCA_035550375.1. Classification (GTDB taxonomy): domain Bacteria; phylum Planctomycetota; class Planctomycetia; order Pirellulales; family JAICIG01; genus DASSFG01. The sequence continues at coordinate 36,176 of DASZPH010000061.1, forward strand.
CGAGCCACAGCCGCGCTGGCCCAGGCCAAAGCCCGGGTCGCACAGGCCGAGGCCCGCGTGGCCACGGCCCGTGCCCTGCGCGACGCGGCGCTGGCCGCGGTTGCCACGAGCCGGGCGAACCTGCAAAGCGCCGAGGCGTCGCTCGATTTCAAGCAGAAGGTATTTCGCCGTATCCGCGAGCTGGCGGCCGAGCGAGCGGTCGAACAACGCCTGGTCGACGAACGCGAGGAGGATTTTCTCGCGGCACGGGCGGGCCGCGACGCGGCCGCCGCGGCGATCGATAACGCCCAGGCCGACGCCGCAGCGGCCGAGGCTAAATTGAGCGAGTCGCAAGCCGACGTCGTGGAGGCCCAAGCGACGGTCGACGTCTGTCAGGCCGCTTTGGAGCGGGCCCGCGTCTTCGTCGACTTCGCCCAGATCCGCTCCCCCTACGACGGAGTGATTACCGAGCGCAGTTTCTTCCCAGGCGATTTCATCCGGGCGGCCGAGGGCAACGTCGAAATCCCCTTGCTGGCGGTCGACAAAATCGATCGCGTGCGCGTCGTGGTGCGGATTCCCGATCGCGACGCCCCCTTCACAAAACCGGGCGACCGGGCGACGTTCCAAGCGGGGACGCTCCCCGGCGTCCGTTTCGAGGGAGAAGTGTCGCGCATCTCCGACGCTCAGGACGCCACCACCCGGACCATGCGAGTCGAGATCGACCTATCGAACGAGACCGGTCTGTTGCGCGACGGCATGTATGGCAACGCCACCATCCACCTGTCCACTGCCTCGCCGCGGCTCAAACTGCCGGTGAGCTGTCTGGCGGAAAAGCCTGCCAACGGCAAAGCGGCCGTCTACGTGGTTCGTGACGGTAAGGCCCACCGCCGCGCCGTCTATCTCTCGCGGGCAGACGAAAACGAAGTCGAGGTGCTGTCGGGCATCGAGGCGGAGGACTGGGTGGTAAAGGGACAGGCTCAGCCCTTGTCGGACGGCTCGCCCGTGCAGGTGGCCAAATGAAAGGGCTGATTCGCGCCTCGCTCAACAACCCGCACGCGGTCATCGTCTTCTCGCTCACGGTGCTGGTCTTGGGCGGGTTGACCTTGAGGAGGATCCCGATCGACATTCTGCCGGTGTTCAAGAGTCCGGCCGTGCAAGTGCTTACCTTCTACGGTGGAATGCCTGCCCAAGGTATCGAGAAGGACATCACCAATCGCATGGAGCGTTGGACGGGGCAGGCCAACGGCATGAAACGGCAGGAGTCGCGCTCGATCATCGGCGCCAGCATCGTCCGCAACTACTTCCAGGACGGGGTTGAGCCCAACGGTGCGCTGACCGAGGTCAATTCGTTGGCCCTGGCCGTCATCCCCAACCTGCCCCCCGGCACCTTGCCCCCGGTCGTCTTGCCCTTCGACCCGACCAGCACCGTGCCGGTTTGCCTGGTGGCGCTCGACAGCCGGAAAGAGAACGAGTCGATCCTCTACGACGTCGGCCGCTACGAAGTGCGGAACATGATCATGAGCACCCCCGGCGCTTCCGCGCCGGTCGTCTTCGGCGGCAAGCTGCGGGCGGTGATGCTGTATCTCGACCGGATCGCCATGCAGGCCCGCGGCCTCTCGCCGGTCGACGTGATGCACTCGGTGGACGAGTCGAACGTCTTCGTCCCCTCGGGCGATGTGCGGATCAACGGGCTCGACCTGGCGCTGTTGTCGAATTCCATGTTCGAGCAAGTCGGCGGCTCCCGGGGGATGGGTGGCATTCCGCTTTCGGCCCAAAAGGGAAATGCCCAGTATCTGCAGGACGTCGCCGTGCCGAAAGACGCCGCTTTCATCCAGACGAACGTCGTCCGCGTGAACGGGCGCCGCCAGGTCTACATCCCCGTTTATCGCCAGCTTGGCGCGAGCACGCTGACGGTCGTCGAGGGGCTTAAGGCCGCGCTGCCCAAAATGCAGGGCCGTCTCAGCCGGCCTGACATCGAGTTGAAAATGGTCATGGACCAGTCGGTCTATGTGCGTTCCTCGATCTGGTCGCTGGTGCAGGAAGGAGGGCTGGGCGCCATCCTCTGCTCGCTCGTGATCCTCCTCTTTCTGGCGGAATGGCGGATGACCGTCATCGCCGTCGCCACGCTCCCCCTGGCCGTGTTCGCCGCCGTCGTGTGCCTCTACTACACCGATAACACGATCAACGTCATGACGCTGGGAGGCTTGGCGCTGGCCATCGGGCCGATGGTCGACAGCGCCATCATCTGCCTTGAGAACACGCACCGCCATTTGAGCGAGGGGAAGGACTCGAAGGAGGCCGCCTTCTTGGGCGCTAGCGAGGTCGCCATGCCGGAGCTCGTGGCGACGCTCTGCACTTTTCTCGTCCTTGCCCCGCTCGCCCTGATGCCCGGGATGGGACAGTTTCTGTTTCGGCCGATGACGCTGGCGGTCGCCTTCGCCATGATCAGCGCCTATCTCCTGTCGCGGACAGTGGTGCCCTCGTTCAGCTCGTTGTTTCTCGGCCACTCGATGGGAGAAGCTGAGGAGAAAGCCGACGCGGGGCGAAAACCGGCGTACGGCCTGCTCAGCCGCGCGCTGGGGGGCTGGCTGGCTGTCATCGATCGTGGCCTTGAGATCTACAAACGGGCGCTCAACGTGGTTTTGAGACACCGCCTGGCGACGATCGCCTGCGGGTTCGTCCCCCTGATATTGATCGTCGTTCTCTTGGGTCCGCGTTTGCGCCGCGATTTCTTTCCCGAAGTCGACGCGGGCGCGTTCGAAGTTTTCGTTCGCTTGCCGACCGGCGCCGAGATCGATCGTACGGAGAAGAAGATCGAGCTCGTCGAAGAGTTCCTCCGCCGGCAGATCGCGGACGATCTGGAGCTGATCGTCTCGGAGTTGGGTGTGACGCCCGACTGGTCGGCCGCCTACACTCCCAACGCCGGCACGATGGACGCCGTCGTCAAGGTGCAATTGACTTCTAAGCGGCGGCACAGCGCCCAGGAGCACGTGCGCAACTTGCGGCGAGGTTTTGCTTCAGAAAAGCAGTTCAGCGATCTGGAATTCGCCTTTGATGCCGGGGGCATGGTGCGGGGCGCCTTGAACGAAGGCAAGTCGTCGCCGCTGACGGCGCGCATCACGTCGAATGATCAGGCCATCGCAGAGCAACTCGCTCAGCAAATCAAACAGCGGGTCTCCCAAATCGACGGGATCGTCGATGCCCGCGTGCTCGAACGGATGGATGCTCCGGCTCTGGTCGTCGACGTCGACCGGGCCAAGGCGGCCGACCTGGGCCTGACGCAACAAGACGTGATGCAGAACGTAATTGCCTCGACCAACTCCAGCATCACGTTCAACAAGAAGAACTTCTGGATCGATCCGGTCAGCCACAACCAATATTTCGTCGGCGTACAATACCCGGAGACGGGTATCGCCTCGGTGGACGACGTCCTGAACATCCCCATCACGGGGCGAGGGCAGCACCGGCAGGTGACGCTCGGCGAGTTGGCGACGGTGAAATCGAGGCAAATCCCGGCGGAGCTGACGCACATCGATATCCAACCGACGGTCCACCTGGCGATGGCGGTCGAGGGGCGCGATCTGGGCCACGTCGCGGTCGACGTCGCCCGAGCGCTCGACCAATTCGGCCAGCGCGAGACGGACGGCACCTGGCTCCCCTACGCGCCGGGATCGAAAGGCCCCGAGAGGAAGGCCGTTCCCGGCGCGCAAATCGCGCTGAGCGGCGAATACAGCCGGATGCAGGAGGCCTTCGCGAACCTGGGGGCCGGCCTGATCTTATCGTCGCTGTTGATTTATTTCCTGATGGTGGCGTTGGCTCGTTCCTTCGTGGTACCGCTGGCGGTGATGCTCGTGGTGCCGCTTTCGCTCGTCGGGGTGCTGCCGATGCTTTACCTGACGGGAAGCGCGCTCGACGTGCAGTCGCTGCTGGGGATCATTTTCATCGTCGGCATCAGCGTCTCCAATACCGTGCTCATGACCGACTGGGCGCAGGAACTGCGTAAAGGACAAGGGCTTTCGCCGACCGAAGCCATCCGCGAGGCCGCGGCGGTTCGCGCGCGGCCGGTGATGATGACGGCGATGGCTGCATTCTGCGCCATGCTCCCCACGGCCTTGGCACTGGAGCGCGGGAGCGAGGCCAACGCTCCCCTGGCGCGGGCAATTCTCGGCGGCTTGCTGGCCGCCGAGCCGGCGACACTCTTTGTCTTGCCGGCGATCTATTCGCTCCTGGTCCGCGAACGGTCAAAACGACGGCAACCCGCCGCGGATTAAGGTGAACCCTGCTTTCACGAGGAAGGAGTCGAGGTATGACAGCGAGCGAAAAGGGCCTCGTCTTTCGTTCGGTTCTTGTTCCTTTGGACGGCTCGGCTTTTGGCGAGCAAGCCCTCCCGGTCGCCCTGAGCATCGCGCGCCGGGCGCAGGCCGCACTCTTCATCGCACACGTCCATGTGCCCTATGCCATGGCTTATGGCGATAGCCTGCCACCCTTTGCCGACAGCGTCGAAGACAAGATAATCGAGCGCGAGCAATCCTACCTGTCCGAAGCCACGCAGCGTCTCACGGCTGCCTCATCGGTTCCCGTCAGTTCTCGGTTCGTCGAGGGAGCGGCGGTCGCCGAGGCCATTGAAACCGCCGCGGCTGTAAACCAGGCCGATTTGATCGTCATGACCACGCACGGCCATGGCCCGCTGAGCCGCCTCTGGCTGGGAAGCGTCGCCGACGAGTTGATAAGGCGAGCCTCGCTGCCGGTTCTGCTGGTGCGGCCTCGCGAAGCAACGGCGGATCTCGACCAGGAGGCGGTTTTTCAACACATTCTTGTGCCCCTCGACGGTTCACCTGCGGCCGAAGAGATCTTGGAGCCGGCGGCCACGTTGGGCCGCCTCATGCAGGCACGCTATACGTTGCTCGGCGTCACACCGCCGCTTAGCCACGGGGAACTCGATCCAACGAGCCCCGCAATGGCCGGCAGAACGCACTCCACGGGGCAATGGCACGCGATCACCGAAGCCTACCTGAATCGCGTGGCCGCGCGACTGCAAGACCGCGGACTCCTGGTCCAGGCACGCGTCGTCGCGAGGCAACAGGTCGCACCCGCCATTATCGAACAGGCCGAGACGCTCGGCGTCGACCTGATCGCGATGACCACGCACGGTCGGCGCGGCTTGCCCCGCATGCTGCTGGGGAGCGTGGCCGACAAAGTGGTACGCGGCGCCACAACCCCCGTTCTGCTTTGGCGGGCACAGGCGACGTAGTCTCGCTTCAGTCGCGGCCGGGGCGGTCAGCGACGACGAATAGATCGATTCCCAGCCGCTCCGCGCCGATCGCAAACCGCGAGGGAGGAATGCCGGCCGCGGCGGCCAGGTGCGACAGTTCGTCGGCCGTGCGGTAAATCAGGTACCAATTGCCGATCCATTCCATGTAGGCCCGCGTAGGATTGTGCGGCGCGAAGTTGCCGACGATCAGCGTGCCGCCTGGCGCAAGATGAGTCCAGAAGGACCGCAGCAGCTTTTGAGCTGAGTCGTCGGGCAGGTAGTCGAACAGCCCCGAGCAGATCAGGCAATCGGCCTCTTGCAGAAGCGCAGCCGACTTCGGGCGGTCGGCCAGTCGATAAAGGTTTTCGCGCGCCGCGACGATTTGCCGTGGGCTAAGCCATCCCGCCAGGCGGCCCCGCGCGTGGTCCAGTGCCGCCTCGTCGAGATCGAGCAGGGTGATCTGCAGGCGGCTTCTCTGCGACGGCGGGATGGCCTCGACAGCCAGGGCCACGTCGATCGCCGGTCCGCACCCCACGCTCGCGAGGCGATAAGGATCGCTCTGGCTGGCTGAATAATGATCGACCGCCGCCGCCGCGATCTGCTCGGTCCGGGTACGCACCGCTTCGACGGCCGCCTGGGACTGGAAGTAGTGGTCGAGAAGGCGCCCCAGCGGATGCTCGCAACATTGCCTCCGCCAGAAGCGCTCGAACATTTCGAAGTCGCCCGCGTACCCGCGCGGCTTGAAACGGGCCCGGTGCTTGAGCCAACTCTGCTCCAGACGAGCCCCCGCCGCCGACCAGAAATCGCCCGAGGGGAGCTGGTTGTCTCTGCCCCAGCACCCCGTTGAGGCCAGGCGGGCCAGGCAGCGGTCCAGCGCCGACCCCGCCAACGCCAGGCCGAGTTTTTCGTTCGACCAGCCCGCCGTGAGCGCCTCGGCCCGGTCGAGGTCGGCCACCAGCCGCTGGCCGGCTTCGCGGGCCAGGGCAGATACGTCGCCGGGCCGGATTTTCTTGGGATCTCCGTCGTGATAAGGGCCGCGGACCATGGGTCTGTCCTGAGACGAGGCGCTTCGATTCGTCCCGTCGCCGGGCGCAAAATCGACTCCAACATAGGGCGTCGTTCGAGCCGGAGATAGCGAATTCGCCTTCGGTCGCTGTTTTAGTACCCCCCGATCGCAATAAAAAGACGCCCGTCTCCAGCCAGTCTTGCCCGGCACGCGCCGCACGGTGAGCTATCCTTTTTTGGTCCAGGGCATTGCGCGCCATGGTTCACACGGCAATTTTCGGCACGACTTCATCGACACACTATGGCTAAAGTCATTGCACCCGCGATGCGTCCGGGCGAACGGACGCAGGAATCGAACTTCGAAGAGCTGAAACGGCGGATTCACGGCAAGCTGGTCGACAAGCTCGACCTCTCCAAAGTGGGCGATCTCGACGGCGAGGTCCTTCGCCGCGAGATCCGGCTCGTGATCGAACACCTTTGCGACGCCGAAGACACGCTGCTCAATCGCACCGAGCGGGAGCGGCTGGTCGAAGAGGTGCTGGACGAAACGTTCGGCCTGGGGCCCTTGGAGTTGCTCCTTAAAGACCCCACGATCAGCGACATCCTGATCAACGGTCCCAAGAACATCTACTGCGAGCGGCGCGGCAAGATGGAAAAGACGAGCGTCGTCTTCCGCGACAACGGCCACTTGATGCAGATCATCGACCGCATCGTGTCGCGAGTCGGCAGGCGCGTGGACGAAGTCTGTCCGATGGTCGACGCCCGCCTTCCCGACGGCTCGCGCGTCAACGCGATCATTCCGCCGCTGGCCCTGGACGGCGCCGCGGTCTCCATCCGGCGCTTCGGCGCCAACCCGCTGAAGCTGGAAGACTTGCTGAATTTCAAGGCGTTTACGCCCGAGATGGTGATGCTGTTGGAGGGGGCCATCAAGGCCCGCTTGAACATCGTCATCGCCGGCGGTACGGGCTCCGGTAAAACGACGCTGCTGAACACGCTGTCGAGCTTCATTTCCAACAGCGATCGTATCGTGACGATCGAAGACGCGGCCGAACTGCAGTTGCAGCAGGACCACGTCGTGCGGTTGGAGACGCGGCCGCCCAACATCGAGGGCAAGGGGGCCATCACGGCCACCGACCTGGTGAGGAACGCCTTGCGCATGCGTCCCGAACGCATCATCATCGGCGAGTGCCGCGGGCCGGAAACGCTCGACATGCTGCAGGCCATGAACACCGGTCACGAGGGATCGCTCACCACGATCCACGCCAACACGCCGCGCGACGCCGTGGCCCGCGTCGAGACGATGATCATGATGGCCGGCTTCGACCTGCCCCTGAAGGCCATGCGGCAGCAGATCGCCAGCGCCGTCGACCTGATTATCCAGGCCAACCGCTTGCAGGGCGGTCCCCGCAAGATCACGCATATCACGGAGATCGTCGGGATGGAGCAAGACACCATCGTCATGCAGGACATTTACCATTACGCGCAGGAGGGAATCGACGAACGAGGCCGCGCCTTCGGGCGGTTCGAGGCCTCCGGCGTGCGCCCGACGTTCATGGATCGGCTGGAAGCGGCCGGCGTGCGGCTGCCCGCCAGCGCGTTCCGGCAACGGGTGATGCTCGTTGATTAGAAGAACTCGAATCTCGTCTGAAACGGAATGTTCGGTCTTGGGTCTTGGAAACCACGGGGCAAACGGAGCGTTCTTAGAGGCGACACAGAAACCCGCCGGGCGGACCGCAAAGACAAATACGACCCGCCCGCTTCTTGCCGGCCTCTTCCAAGAAAACCTGAGCCTGACACGCCGACCTGAAGACCACGATCTATGGACCTTAATCTGCTGATCTCGATCGCCGCCTTCCTGGGTGTCTCGGCCTTTGTGGGCGGGTTGCTGACCCTTTTCCGGACCGACGACGACCAGCGTCTGGAAAACCGGCTCGACCAGTTCACCAGCGCCCGGGCGGCGGGCAAAGGCGATGCGCTCTCCCCCACGGTACTAAGCACTCCCCTGGACGCTGTGCCGGGCGTTTTCGACGCCCTGCTCACCCGGTTTGGCCGGGTTCGGCTGCTTTTCGACCAGGCCGACACGTCGCTCAAGCCGGTTCATTTTGTGGCGATTTCCGGCGCACTGGCCGTCACGGGCCTGGTGGCATCGGTGTATGGCGGAGTCGAGATCGTCTTCGCCCCTTTGATCGCGTTGGCCTCGGCCACGTTGCCTTTTGTGTGGCTGATCTTCAAACGCCGGCAACGTCTGAAGAAGTTCGCCGCACAGTTGCCCGACGCTCTGGAGCTGATCTCGCGCGCCTTGCGGGCGGGCCATAGCCTGGCCGCCGGATTCAACCTCGTCAACGACGAGATGGCGCAGCCCATCGCGCGGGAGTTTGGACGTGTGTTCGAAGAACAGAACCTGGGCATCCCGCTGGAAGGCGCGCTCAACTCGCTCACCGACCGCGTGCCCAACCTCGATCTCAAGTTCTTCGCCACGGCCGTCATCCTGCAGCGGCAGACGGGCGGCGACCTGGCCGAGATTCTCGACAAGATCGGCTACCTGATCCGGGAACGGTTCAAGATCTGGGGCCAGGTGCAAGCGCTCACTGGCGAAGGCCGCTTGTCGGGCGCCGTGCTGCTCGGCTTGCCGCCGGCCCTGTTTCTCGCGGTCTACCGGATGAACCGCGACTACATCATGATGCTGTTCACCGATCCGATGGGCAAGCAGATGTTGGTTGCCGCCATCGTGATGCAGATACTCGGGGCGCTCGTGATCCGCAAAATCATCAACATCAAGGTGTGAAGCGACGTGATTCTGGCCGACCTTATCACCGCCGAACAGATCGTGCCGCTGGCCGTATTCGGCATGATTGCCGCCAGCGCCTGGTGGCTCCTGGAATTCTTGAGCCAGAAGCGCGGCCGCGATCTCGAACGCCTGGAGGAAATGAAAGACCCCGGCCTGCGACGCCGCAAGGCCGAAGAAGCCGCGAAGCTCGGCAAAAAGGACACCATGACGCGGGTCCTGGAGAAGGCCAGCCCGGCTCTGGCCAAGCCGCTGCAACCCAAGAGCGAGTTGGAGGCCAGCCGCCTGAAAGCGAAACTGGCCTCGGCCGGTTTCCGCGGCGACGCGGCGGCGTCGATCTTCCTGGGCTTGAAATTCGCCGGCCTTCTGGCCGGACTGTTCCTCAGCGGCATCACCATCGCCGCCGTCTCGCAGTTCGACCAGCAGTCGCTGATGTACGCCGTGCTGGCGGCGGGCGGGCTCTTTTATCTGCCGGAAATCGTGCTGTACATGATTTCCAAGCAGCGCCGGCAGTCGATTTTTCTTGGCCTGCCCGACGCGCTCGATCTGATGGTGGTTTGCGTCGAGGCGGGGCTGGGGCTCGATCAGGCGATGCGGAAAGTCGCCGACGAAATGAAGAAGACCTACCCCGTCATCGCCACGGAATTCGGCCTGGCGAACTTCCAGCTTCAAATGGGGCGTAACAAGGCCGACGTGCTGCACGAGCTGGGCTTGCGCAGCGGCGTCGACGACCTGCGGGCGCTGGCCGCCATCCTGATTCAGGCCGACAAGTTCGGCTCCAGTATCGCCCAGGCGCTGCGCGTGCAGAGCGATTCGATGCGCACCCGCCGCCGCCAGCTCGCCGAAGAGAAGGCCGCCAAGACGGCCGTCAAACTGATCTTCCCGCTGGTGATCTTCATCTTCCCCGGCATCTTCGTGGTGCTCGTCGGACCGGCGGCCATCACGATGGTCCGCCAGATGTTCCCCATGATGCAGGGGAAATAGGCGAGCGGCACCCGGAGGATGAGTTTTCCAACCCGTCGCGCGCCGGGCGCCTGCCGGCGCGCGCCTAAAAATTCCACTTCGGCTCCCAACTTGGGGCGTGTGCGGCTTTCATGTAGCCGGCCCGTGCGTCTTCTCGCACGAGGCGGGAATAAAGGTCGGTTGCAAACTCATTGCATCCCTTGGCAAACGGCCTTTGCATCGTCGCTAGTTTTCCTGGGAGCCGGTTCCACAGACCAAGCGGGCCGACCAAGAATGACGACGAGGAAGACAGCCAGCTTTCTTGGGGTTCATTTGTCGCTTCCTTCTTGAAAGAGGGGCTGTTTGCCGGTGCCTCGCTGAGCGTCCCATCATTTCACGGGCGTCACTGCCGGCGGTTTCCACTTGCCGTTTAGCGCCTCCGCTTTCGGCCAATAAAGCCGCATCGCAACATAAATCGGGCCGTTCGGTGCCGGGAGCCAGTTCGACTCCTTCTCTTCGCCCGGTGATTCGTTCTGAATGTAGATGGTCAGCGACCCGTCCTCGTTCTTTTTCAGGTCGGGCAGCATCGGCGAGTTGATGAGGTAACGGTGGATCGGGTTCTCGACCAGGAGTTGCGTCTTGGCGTCGTACATCGTCACCGACCAGAAGGCGTTGGCCGGGGGAAGTTGGCCCTTCGGGAACGTCAGCGTGTAGTGATGCTTACTGCAATCCGGCTTGTTCCCCTCGCTGTCGATGGATAGCAGAGGGTACATGGCCTCCTCCGGGTCGTTGGCATAGATGCCTGCCATCGCCACCGCCGCCCGAAGCGTCCAGTCGCCTTTGTAAACGGAGCGATCTCCGACCCCCTCGGTGGCCACCCGCCAGCCGTTCACATCCTTGCCAAACACTTCTCTGGCTTTCTTGATCTTTTCAAGGCCGCTCTTGGCACCCAGCAGTAGTTCCGCCTTGTGGTCCAACGTGAGCTTGGCCGGCGGGAAGGGCTTGCCCGGTTCTACCCCGATCTTCGCAAACCTGCCTCGCAGCGGCTTTTCCACTTCGGCGCTTCCGACGGTAGGGCAGAACTGGAGAAGGAAGTTGAGGTAAACGAACGGGTCGCTCTCGGCAGATTTCTTGTCGATCGTGGGCCACTTGATCTCAGGCGGGGGTGGCGGGGCGGGCGTCTTCAAGAAGGCCGAGAGCGTTTGCAGCTTGTAACCGGCCTGCACCTTCTTGACGTTCTCAATGTCGGCCGGGTTGAAGAGTTGCGTGCGGACGATCGCAAAGACAAACTCCGTCTCGCAGCGGAACATCTTGTCGATCCCATTTGGTTTTTCACCCTTCCACGACGGGCCAACAATCATGTAACGGCCGCCGTTGTTGCCGGTGGTGCGACTGCCGACGTAGCCGAAATTGAACGTATACCAGTCGACGAGCTGGACGGAGTAATACCGGCCTTTCTCGATCTTGGGCACCGTGAACACGACCGGCTCGGCCCGGAGGTCGGCGATGAAGAACGAGTAGGGCGTGTCGCTGTTCGGCGTGACGACGCCGGTGTCCTCCGGCGTGAAGACCCTCGCCGTGTTGTAAAGCTGGTTGAGGGGACACTTGTATTGCGAGGAGGACTTGTCGATGAAGCCGCCGTAGACGACCCCGTAGTGCATGAGCAGCGGGAATCCATAGACGAAGGCTTCTTCTGCGATGGCCTTGACCTCGCCCTTGGCGAGTTTCTCCTGGGCCATGACCGGAGCGGCCAAGAGCCAACCGAGAACGAGAGGAATCGTCAGTGTCGTCCGCTTCCGCATAGCGCTGCCTTCAGGACAAGGGAATGTAGCGTCGGAAATTTTCGGCTAATCTTACTGTTTTCCAGGCGTCCGGGACAACTGACAGGTCGCACAGGTAGTAATTCCCTTTGGCGCGAGTGTCAGGAAAAAATCGACTTTGGGCAGGAACCGGCTGCCTAGCGCTCTGCTGAAGGATTGGGCATGGGCCGACCTCGTGGCTGCAATGCGTGCACCGCAAGCAGGTCTATGACGATCATGGAGAGAGGGATACAGAGCCATATCAGGATGCGCCAAGGAAAGCGGCGCGGAGGCTGCGGCTCGGACGGTTGGTATTTATACGGGTTCTCTTCCATCCCTGGATGTTACCACGGCGGAGGGAGGCTACCGGTTTAGGTAGAGCAAGAACACGGTTCCCAGCAGAATCGCGTAGAGGATGACCATGCCAACTCGGAAGCGCCGGCGTCGGCCTGTGTCGTCACTCGCCATTGATTCCATTTGACCGCGAGTAAAACAAAAACCAAAAATAACCTTTAATTTCTGGCGAGTGCCCGGAAAGTGGGCAGCTATTCGCAACCACAGTCAGGCAAGTACTGAAGCCAGGAGTGCTTCGGGACGAATTGTTCTTCAAGTCGTTCCTTCATAACGCCAGCGGCGTCCATCTCTAGCGAAATGGCCATCACTGTGTCATGCTCTCGCCGCATGGCTTCTGATTTGGCGCCCAGGATGAAGCCTCCCAAGAACGCCCCCACGACCAGCATGGCCGCCAGCAACGCGCGGAGGGTGAATTGGGGACGCGGCATGGGCTAGTCTTCGCTTGTCACTGCCCAAGCTACTAGCCCCGCTCCCCAGCCGACGGCCAGCCCGCACATCACGACCGGGAAAGTCCAAGTGGCAGCAATTAGCCTGCCGCTCGGCGACTGAGTGAAAAATCGCAGCGATGCAGCCCCGCTAGCGGCTCCGATTGCCACACAGAACAGGGTCCTCAAGCTGAACTGAAACCGTCGGGTCATGGGGGTTAGGATAGCCGGTTTCTCGCCCCGAACCAAAGTCGGTTGGTCGCATCTATCTGGGCGGCTGCGCCGGCGACTCCTGGCGATAGCCAGGACTGCGGCGCGCGTTCCGGTGGCGCATTCGCCTTATAAGCGAATGGAGGGTCCCGCTGGGCTGGCAGGGTTCGACTCCCCCGCTTCCGCTCCGTCGGGCTTTGGACGCTCGCAGGACAACAGGGCGCGACGCGTCTTGGCCTGCCGATCGAGGCTTCGCACCCGCCGCCCCGCCTCGGATGGAATCGGGCTACTGGCCTGTTGGCAATTCGTGGTAGGCTCCCGCCATGCGTCGACCACAATTCCGCCTGCGTTCTCTCTTACTAGCCATGACCATCGCAGCCGTTCTCTCGGCTTTCGGCGCGCCTGCGCTGGCCAAATGGCTCCGCGAGCGAAACACGCTTGCGTTTCCCCCGCCAGACACCTCAAGGGGCGGCTGCCCTGGGGTGCACCTGTTTTGAGCGGTCTCCTCCGCCGTGGTATCTTCCGGGCATGGCCGGACGTTTTCAGTTCAGCGTGCGCAATCTGTTCTGGTCCACGACGCTGGTGGGTATCGGCTGTCTTGTGTTCCAGTTCGTCACCGTTGCCGTGCCGTACTGGTGGAAGTGGGGTGACGGAGACGCGATCAAAGCGAAGCAAGAAGAACTGCGTCGACTTCGCGCCATCGAACCGGAGCTTCCGTTTGGCCCCGAAAGGGGCGGCGTGCTTCTGCGACGACGAGAGTTAGAAGCCCAGTTGCGACCCGAATTGGATTGATCCCTTTGCCTAAAGTCTCGGCATCACGCTAGGCAGGGGAAAGAGTTTTTTCCTGACACTTGGGGCAAAACGAATCACTACCGTCGCACAGGTGGTAATTCCATTTGGCGAGCAAAGAGATATCACTGCCCGCCATCGCGTTGTGGCGCGAGGCTCGAGAACGGCATCCGAACCTTGTTTGGATTCTGGCCGCCACAGCCGCCATACAGGTAATCAGTGCCGCACTTGAAGACGCCATCTTTCGGCAGATTCTCCTCTGGGAACTAGGCGACTCCCCCAATGACCCGACGGTTTCAGTTCAGCTTGAGGGCGCTTCTGGGCTTCGCGGTGGCTGCTTGCCTCTCGTTCGGCGGCTGGCACCTGCTGATGACACATGGGCAGTTTCTCGCTTCTCCGACGGCTAAGATCGGCCAACCGGTATTGGTCAGGGGGCGGTTGATTCGTTTCTTTGCGCCGCGTGAGCTTGGATATTGGTGCGAAGCCAAAGGACAAGACGATGAGCCAAAGTCGCACCCTCACGTCATCTGGGGTGGGTCTGCAAAGCGATCTTGGCTGTGCGCCTATCGTATCGACGAAAGCTTTCCGCCGCAGAATCGGGAAGCCAGATTCACCGTTATCCTTCGAGAGGACGGCAGCGATGAGACCACTGCGGGTTGGCGATGTGAGGCAATCGTTGAGCCTTAGTCCCATGCCTCGCCCGCAATTCACCCTCGCGCGTTGCTGGTGGCCATGCTGGTCGTGGGGGCGTTCTTTGGGGGCATCGGGTGGCAACGGCAGATGGACGAACCGTATACCGTTTTGGAAAGACTTCACCACACCCCGGAAGAAATTACGCAGAGGGACGGTACAATCTGGGTCCGCGTGCATCAGCCGCACCAAGGCAGGAACACCCTAACGCTGCCGGACGGCACGGTCTGGATCCGGGTACCAGAGCCAAGCGAATAATCCTCGTGCCCACTTTCCGGGCACTCGCCAGAAATCTCAGGTTAGTTTTGGTTGTGATTTGACAGTGGAGGAAAGGGCATCACCACCATCGCACACTGCCGGTCAGGCAAGCCGACCCGAGGAGGCCCTCCGAATGCAACCAACCGTCGTTTACGATTCCTCGGCATCCACGTCGGCACAGAACTCTGCCGACGTTTCGCGAGCCAACGTCGGCTTTGTCGCCGGCGCTCGTCCGCATTTCTCTGACGAAACCGCATCCCTTCTTCGTAACCGGTTGTCGGCAGCGGCTTTGGTCATCGCCGTGGTTCTGGCGGCGGCCTTCATCGGGAACCTGGTCAGCGGAACCACAATGGTCTGGTGGTTGCGTGGGCTGGTCCTCGTCATCACGGCCGGCTCGGCGGTTGTCCTTCGGTATCGGCCCTCGCTTTCCCTGACCCAGTTGCGAACGCTGGAACTGGTCGTTTTCGGCTCGGTCGTGGTGCAGTTGTCGGTCATGCTTCTGACACGCCTTGCCGAATTCGCCGCCAAGGATGATCCAACGTCGCTAACCTCCGTTCGCCAGCAGTTCTTGATGGCGTGGTGCGTCTTGATCTTTGTCTACGGCATCTTGATGCCAAATACCTGGCAGCGAGGGGCGGCAATCATGATCCCGGCCGCTATCCTTCCTTATCTGTTGATCGCAATGCAGGGATGGTTTGCGCCGGCGGTCGCCTCTGGCCTGAATGCCGATCAAGCAAGTTCACCGCTGCCGCTGCCGGTCGTTGCGGCGCTGGTTGCCACGTTTGCCGCTCACGTCATCAACGCTGCACGTCGGGAGGCGTTCAAGGCCCGACAGTTCGGCCAGTATCGCCTGATGGAGCGTCTTGGGGCCGGGGGCATGGGCGAGGTCTACAAGGCCGAACATGTTCTTCTCAAGCGGCCCTGCGCCATCAAGCTCATCAAAGCGGCGAACGAAGCCGATGCCTCGGCTATCGCCCGCTTCGAGAAGGAGGTCAAGACGACGGCCAAGCTGACCCATTGGAACACCGTCGAAATATTCGACTACGGCCGCACCGACGACGGCACGTTTTACTACGTCATGGAGCTTTTGCCCGGCATGAGCCTCGAAGACATGGTGGAAAGGCACGGGCAGTTGCCGCCAGAGCGGGTCGTGTACCTGTTGCGACAAATCTGCGGAGCGTTGCAAGAGGCCCATTCCGTGGGGCTGATCCATCGAGACATCAAACCTGCCAACATCTTCGCCTCCCAGCGAGGCGGGGTCTACGACGTGGCAAAGCTGCTCGACTTCGGCCTGGTGAAAGAGGCCTCCGAGAAACCGGAAGGTGCAGAAGCGAATTTCGGTTCATTCAGCGGGACGCCCTTGTATATGTCGCCAGAGCAGGCATCGGCCTACGAGGACGTAGACGGCCGGGCCGACATCTATTCGCTGGGGGCGGTCGGCTACTATTTGCTCACCGGCCAGCCTCCGTTTTCCAGCAAGAACGTGATGGAACTGCTGGCCGCTCATCGGACGCTGGAGGTCGTCCCGCCGTCTCGACTGGATGTCTCGATCCCTGGCGACCTGGATCAAGTCATCGTGAAGTGCATGGCAAAGAAGCCGTCCGACCGCTTTCAGAGCGCCGAGGAATTGCGGCAGGCTCTCGATCGTTGTGGGGTTGCGAGCGGCTGGGGAGAAGTTCAGGCGGCGACGTGGTGGAAGGAGATTTCGCAGCAGCCAACCGAAGCGCCCGTGGCGAAGGCCCCGGTGGCTGCCACGGCTGACTATCTCCCGGAGAAATCAGCAACCGGTGAGGACCGATTGCCCGTTCGTTCGTCATCGGGCTCAAGCTCAGATTGAATTGAAGGCGACTTCAGCCCATCGGCCGGTGCGATGAGTCGACGGTGAGCGTTTTTTGCGGTTGAGGCAACCAACAACAGCCCTCTTTACACAGTCCCGGCAATGTGGGCCATGGCTAGTCGTCGACCCTTTGCCGAGCAAGTGAACGAGCCTTGAATGCGACACCTCTCGCCAACTGAAAAAGAAAAAATGCTGGCCGGGGAACTGTATGATCCCCTCGATAAAGAACTGGTCCAGGCCAGAAACCGTGCCAGGGATTTATGCCAAGAATTGAATGCTACCCGTGAAAGCGATCAAGCAGCCCGTCGCCGCATCCTGATCGAACTGTTTGGCAGCGGTGGCGATTCTGTCTGGATGCAGCCTCCGTTTTTCTGCGACTACGGTTCGAACATCCTGCTTGGGAAACGAGTCTTCTTTAACTTCAACTGCGTTGTCCTCGACGTTTGCAACGTGAAGATCGGCGACTTCACCCTTTTTGGGCCTGCGGTCCAAATCTACACAGCCATGCACCCGATGAATGCCGAACTGCGCCGCAAGCAGGAGTTCGCAAAGCCCGTTGAAATTGGCTCGGATGTCTGGGTCGGCGGCGGGGCAATTGTCTGCCCAGGCGTGAAGGTCGGCTCGAAGTCAGTCATCGGTGCAGGCAGCGTGGTAACGAGGGATATTCCCGCTGGTGTCTTCGCTGCCGGAAATCCTTGTCGAGTGATGCGGGAGATCGTGGAATAGCGACGCAAAAGGACTGGCCTTGTCGAGCTACAAGCACATGGTCCTGGCCGACCGACCCGGTCGTGTGAATCAAGTTATTTGAGTTCCGAAGTACAGTGGCCGCAACGTGTGGCCTTGATCGGTACACTCATCAGGCAATATGGACAATCTTTCGCGGTCGGTGCGGGGGCGCCTTCTGGTTTTCTCAGTCGATTCATGACCTTGATGACCATGAAGATGGCGAAAGCCACGATCAAAAAGTCGATCACGGCGTTAACGAACACGCCATACTTGATTGCTACGGCCGGAGAGCCGCCAGACGCTTCCTTGAGGGTGATGGCGAGGTTTGAAAAATCCACGTTGCCCAAAAGCACACCAATGGGCGGCATCAAAACATCTCCGACCAACGACGAGACGATTTTGCCAAACGCCGCGCCAATGATGATGCCCACAGCCATATCCACGACGTTGCCCTTCATGGCAAAGTCTTTGAATTCTTTCAGCATTCCCATGAGAAAACTCCAGAATAGGTTATGCCAGATGGCTGACGAGTTCTCAGTTTATTGAGTGTCTGCGACCACACGCCATGGCCGAGCCGACGTTAGCAGACAATGCCCCGAGGCTCATCGAAGCGCGCCAGTTATTTAGACGGCCTCGTTCAACGGTCAGCAAGCGGCTTCTGAGTTGGCTTTTTTGCGGCAAGAAAGCAGTACCGATCTACGCCGTTGACCACCCGAAGTTCGTAAACTGCGATGCTCGACGTGCAGGCATCGATGATCGGTGGTTGCTTGGCCAACATGCGGTAGACGTTGGGACCGATCTCCAGGTGCAGCACGTTGGGGAGAGCCTTGGTTCTCCCCGATATGTCTTGCCGGTGGCCATCGAGCGGGCCGCCGTGGAACTGAATGAGCTTGCGATGCGTCGGCATTTTCGATTCCCTCCTTGGGCCGTGATGTTAGCCCGCATCATACCAGCTTCGAGCAGTTCTTACTGCTCGTTCAATCACCAACCAGGCAAACGGCCTTGAGCACTGCCCTCGCCGAATCTCGTCCGAATCGTTTCTGCAAGCGGCGCGCGACGGGGTAGGCAAGTCGAGTCAAGATGTGGTTCGGCCTGGAAAACGCCACGATGTCGTACCAGACGCAGTTCTCAGCCCGGTGCCACTCGATCAAGAATCGTTCTTCGCCGCTTTCTACATGGCCGGGCAAAGTTCCATAAGCGAATCCGAAACGGGTGATTGGCCCTGCTTCGTCCACGACGTAGACGATCCGGCAAGAGTTGAGCCACCATAGACCCATCGCCCGCCCCATAACCGCCACAACCTCACCCGGCCGGATCGGAGTGTCAGGCGACCAGGCTTCGACCCAGCCCAGCCGAAACTGTTCCCAGCGTTGCAAGACACCCTTCGCAGCCAGGAACACCGCCTCTCCCTTGCCGAGCCTGATGCGGGTGTGATCCACAACAAAATCGTCAGGCGGCGTGTCTGCGGTTGCGCCCACGGCCGAATAACTGAAGGGAAGCTCGGCCTGTTCGGAGAGAAAGCGGCCTATTGATGCGGCAGTCGGCTTTTGCCACGACAACTTCGTCACGGTCGGCAATCCTCCACGCAAACCGTGGCCGGAGTTTCTAACCCTGCTAATCGCTACCCGCAGATCGACACGCTCTTTTAACCCGGAGAAGGGCAAGAGGCGGGGTGACGTGTATCCCCGATTACCTTTGGCTATGCCATTGGGTTCTACCGGCTTCATGGAGCCTTTGCCTCAGTCTGAACTCATTATCGGACCAGAACGGTAGCGAGGCAAAGGCGTGTCGGGCCGAAACAACGGTGTTGTCAAGGCGTGGTTCCTGGAGAGACGAAGTGATGAGGGCAAGGCCCCGACTAGATCGAGCAAGGAGTGCCTGCGATACTCATGCTGAGGCGTTGCCCAGGCCAAAACGAGGCTCGCCACTAGAAATCAGGCGGTTTTGAAAATGCCGATACTCGGCGCTCATTTGTCTATTGCGAAGGGCTTTCATAAGGCCGTCGAGAGGGCGGCTGCGCTGGGAATGGAGACGCTCCAGGTTTTTACCCAAAGTCCATCACGATGGGCAGTTAAGCCCGCAATGCCAGCAGGTAAGGCATCTCTCCGACTTGGAAAGTCGTTGACGAAGAACAACAACCAAGGGCGAGCCAAGCCGATTCTCGAGGCCGAAGCGGCCCGGTTCCGTTCGACGTTGACGGAACTCTCCGTCGCCCACCCGATCGCCCACAACTCGTACCTCATCAATCTTGCCAGCCCGGACGAGACGCTCTGGCGACGCAGCATCGAGGCGATGGTCGTCGAGCTCCGGCGGGCCGAGCAGTTGGGGCTGACGTACGTCGTCACCCATCCGGGCGCCTCGGTTGAATCGGGCGAAGAGCGGGGCCTCAAACGGGTCGTTGCGGCGCTGGACGAAATTCATGCGCAGACGCCCGGCGTCGATGCTCAGATTCTGCTGGAGACCACGGCCGGCCAGGGAAGCTGTCTCGGCCACCGATTCGAGCATCTGGCCACGATTCTCGACCAGGTGGAATCTCCTGAGCGGCTGGGGGTGTGCGTCGACACGTGCCACGTGTTTGCGGCCGGCTATCCACTGGGCACGCCAAGTCAATACCGGGCCACCATGAAGAAGTTGGCCACGACGGTTGGCCTGGAAAAGGTGCGCGCCTTTCACCTCAACGACAGCAAGCGCGAACTCAACTCGCGAGTCGACCGCCACGAGCACATTGGCAAGGGACGGTTGGGGCTGGAACCGTTCCGCCATCTGCTTAACGATCCCCGCTTCCAACACGTGCCCATGTACCTGGAAACCCCCAAGGGCACCCTCGAGGGCGAAGACCTCGATGCGATCAACCTGCGGACGCTGCGCGGGCTGGTGGAGCCCGAAGCTGGCGGCTGCTGAGGCCCGACGACGCTGCTCGCGGGGCCAGGCCTCGGCAGCGCGACGGTCGTGTCCTGAAGTTGCAGTCGTGTCCTAAGGTTAAGGTGGCAAAACACAAGCGAGAGGTAGACGGACTGCACCGGCCGACTAAGCGTCTTTCGCGGGTGCTTCCGGTTAGTTTGGGCCGTCCGCCGATGCGGGAGCGGGCTCGCCACTTGAAAAAGTTGACCCCTGCAAAATCCACCGCTACGATGTTCTTGGAGGCTTGGGGGGAGCGTGCGCGGTAATGGTGCGCATCTGGGCGGCGCCCCTTTGGTGTGCGGCGAGACCGCGTCAGGGTTGAGCCGCAATGTTTGTTTACTAGCATGGGCTGCGCTCGATGGGTCTGACCTACTTTAAGCGCTTCCGCATGGAGATCGACCTGAGCGGTCCGGCGCCCCCGGAGCGACGGCTGCCGAGCGGATACCGCTTCGTGCCCTGGCGATCCGACTTACTGCCCGCCCACGCCGAAACCAAGTTCAACAGCTTCCGCTTGGAGATCGACGCCAACGTCTTTCCCTGCTTGGGCGACTACGACGGCTGCGTCCGGCTGATGCAGGAAATCTGCCACAAGGAGGGCTTTTTGCCCGAGGCGACGTGGCTGCTGGTTCACGACAACGGCGGTTCCGAAGCATACGGTTCCTCGGAGTTTTGCGGCACGATCCAAGGCATTCGCGACCGCTCGGGAATGGGCGCGATCCAGAACATCGGCATCGTGCCCGAACATCGCAACCGGGGACTGGGCACCTGCCTGATTTCGAGGGCGCTCGACGGTTTTCGCCGCGCGGGGCTGCGGCGGGCGTTCTTGGAAGTGACGTCGCAGAATGAAGGCGCGATCAAGCTCTATCGACGCCTGGGTTTTGTGAAGGCCCGGACGGTCTACAAGGCCGTCGATGTGACGCCCTTTGCCTTGCGGTAGGGCCGCACCCAATGCTGCCCGCGCAATCCGTCACGAGCCCGTTCGTGCGAAGGCGCTGAGCGCCGCTTGACGTTTTCGACACGGTCTCCCTAGGCTGGATTGATACTGAAATCCAGCATCTCGAATCCTGCACAGGAATCGCCATGAATTCATTGCGACGCCTGCTGATCCCCGCGGTGATTCTTCCGTTGATGCTTGGGTGCGGTCGCGTGTGGGGACAGCAGGCCGGCGACGACCACGCGGCGGAAGCCGCAGCTCGACCTTGGCAATTTCTTGCGCGATCAACCGTTCCGGAAAAAACGCAGTCCCGCTGCCGCGGAGCAAGTCGTCCATCCTGCGCTGGACGAATCCGACGCAAGGAACGATTTACGGCAACGTGTTCGTCTGGACAAAGGACGGCCAGGCCAAGGCGGTCGGATCGGTTGTCAAAGGTTATTCGCCGTTTACCACGATGTCGATCGAGCTTCAATCATTTTCACGGGATCCATTGCGGGCGACCTATGATGGCGACGAGATTTGGGCGCCGGAAGTTGCGGACGTCGAGTTCGTTTCGCTGGAGGGCGCGCCGGCGAATGGCGCCCGGCTGAGGCAGATGCGGGCGGTGAGCACGGGGGACGGCTATGAGTGGCAATACGCCATCGGACGGATGAACGGCATTCGTTTTGAAGTCCGTCGGAACGACCAACTGGTCTGGAAAGGCGACAAGCTCGCACCTCCCTGGCGAAACGTTCGAAGGCCAGAGAAGAGTTACTTCTTCCTGGGGCTGGGCAACGTAGGGCTGGAGTCCGGCGAGGTTAATGCCACGCCCAACGCCAAGCCCGCCCGGAATTGATTCGCCGGCAGCCTCGAACGGCGAGGCGCGTCACAAGTCGAACTCAAAAGCGGCCTACTCGCGAGCCGGCTCGGCCGCTACCATGTCGGCCCAAATCAGGGCCTTCCATGAAACGCCTCCGTTCGCGCTGGACCGTGTCACTCCTGCTGGCGGCGCTTGCCCTTTGCGCCTACGCGTGGACCCTCGCCACGCCCGAGATCGGCGGCGACGTTCGACTGCCGCCACCCTCCGGCGACAGGCTGTGGTCGTTCGGCTTCGTGGGCGATACCCAGCTCGGAGAAGGCATCGTGGATGTCGTCTTCGAGCGGTTCGAGAAAGCGGAGGTCGACTTCGTTCTGCACCTGGGCGACATCGTGGATGATGCGTCGTCTTGCGACCAATGGAAATACGTGCTCGGCGAGGCTCGACGCCATCACATCCGGCTGCGTCCTGTCGTCGGCAACCACGACCGGTTAGTCGGCACCAGCGATCGCGGCGAGACGCGGTTTCGAGAGTTCTTTCCGGACGTTCCCGACACGTTCTACCGATTCTCTCACCGCGGCCTGGAGTTCGTGATGCTCAATTCCGAGCGATCGCTCTTGCCCTGGACCCAGCAGGGCAGGTTTTTGAACACCGTGCTCGGCGACCTGTCCGATCGTTCGTCGGACGACACCGCGATTGTCTGCCTGCATCGGCCCGTCTTCACCTGCGGGCGGCGCGATCTGGCCAACCAGTTTCTGCGTCGCGTCTGGCTGCACTCGCGGCTGCTCGACACACCGGCGCGGCTGGTCCTTTCAGGACACCACCACTATTACGACCGTACCAAGCCGCTCGACGGCATCACCTACGTCGTGAGCGGCGGCGGCAGCCACAAGCTCTACCCCGCCGCAGACCCGGACCAGACCACGGCGGCGTTTCGGGCCGGCGTCAATCACTATGGGCTGGTCGACGTCTACGCCGATCGACTCGACGTGCGCGTGCTCGACCTCGACGATCAAGAGTTGGATCGGTTCACGGTCAAGCGGACAAGAACGGCGACGGAGGGCCCGCCCGTATCGGCTCTGTCGGCCAAGAAGGAGGATAGGGCGGTCGTCAGACGGTGACCTGTCCTGCGCCGCAGCAGCCGCGCGCTCCGTGCAACTGGAACCTGCTCATCCCGGCGGCCGAACAGGCTGCAGGGGCCATCGCAAGCGACGTGCGCCCGGATTGTGGTCCCGTGAAGAATTTCAGGCTAGCGCATGCGATGCGGGCGTCCCGAGGCCAACACGGGAAGCGCCTGCATGCGGCGGCCACCTAGGATCAACGGCAAAAGGGGCCATCCGGGAAGCGGCATTTCCCGCTGTCGCCGGACTTCGGGCGACCACGAGCGACGGATCTCGGCAGCCCGCTGCCGGATCTCTTCCGGGCTGGGATCGGTCTGCGCGGTCGATTGTCTCGTGGGCATTCTGGTCGGGCAATGTACCATTACGCGAACCTCCTTGAAGTAGAAACTGACGCCTCGATCTGAGGCGTTGACCGGCAAGGAGCAAGCTGTGTGCCATAGCCCGCCAGCAACGACGGTTTTTCCGAAGTTATTGAACTTACGCTTCTTTTCAGGTTTTGCAGACGGCGAGGATTGACGCACAGGTTGTCAGTTTGACGGCGGTCGACGTATTTTTCGGCAGCAATGATGAAAGCTGCAACAGGACTGTCCCAAAATGAGTCAGGTGGTCAGGTGGTCCTTTCTCAAGTCGACCGGTACCTTTTACCGATGGGGAGGGACGTGCGAAATCAGTAGACTGTATCGCGTGGCAGATTGGGTAACCCGGATTATTCTCAACCCGAAACGCAAGCCACCTGCGATGCATCGTGCGTGCTCGCTTGCGTTTCGGCTTCGTGTGGCCGGTGGCAAATCCGGGGTTAAGGTGCCCAAGAGTCGACGGAAAGGATGCCGATGTACGAAGCCTATTGGGGTCTGCGGACTAACCCGTTCCGGGGCGATGCGGGGGGCGAAATCTACGTTGCCAGCCCCGTGCATGAGGAGGCGCTGGCCCGGCTGCACTATCTGGTCGAAGCGAACCATCGCCTCGGCCTTCTCTTGGGAGTGTCGGGAAGCGGCAAATCGTTGACGCTGGCCGTCGCCGCCCAGCAGTGGCGAGCCGTCGGCGCCAACGTCGCCCACACCAGCCTGCTGGCCCGCGACGGCCGCGAAGTTCTCTGGTCGATCGCCAGCGGTTGGGGTTTGAACCTCGACCCGCGAGCCGGCCTGTTTGAAATGTGGCGGGGGCTGGGAGACAAGCTTTCCGAGAACCGCTGGTGCCAGGTGCCGACGGTCGCCTTGCTGGACGACGCCGACCGCGCCTCCGCCGAAGTGCTTGACCAGGTGACGAGGCTCATCCACTGCGAGTCCACCGTCGAAAGCCGGCTGACCGTCGTTCTGGCGGTCCGGTCAGACCGCGTGAGCGAGCTAGGAGGCCAAATTCTCAGCCTCGTGGAGCTCCGGATCGACCTGGCGCCGTGGGACCTGACCGACACGCACAACTACCTGACGCACTGCCTCGCCCGCGCGGGACGGCCGCAATCCGCGTTCGACGAGGAAGCGGTGATGCGCATCCACGAGCTCTCTCAGGGCGTCGCGCGACGAATCGCCCTGCTGGCCGATCTCGGCCTGTTGGCCGCCGCCGGACAGCGGTTAACGACGGTCGACGCCCATACGATCGAAACGGTTTACGACGAGCTCGGCGTGATGGACGTGGAGGCTGGCGAGGCGGAGAGCTGGTCTCGACGCGCCGCGGTCACGCCGTTATAAACCGCCCACTTTCCGGCTGCGCCGGAATTTTACAATCCCTGGACCGTGCAAGGATGCCGAGATGGGACTGATTGTGGCGGCCTGCTTGACGCTGGCTACCCAGGCAGAGATTCAGGTCGGACGCGATAGCCTGCTTGTGGAAAGGGCCGACGCTCGTATCCAGGTCTTTACCTATAAGTCCCCGAATTTCGACCGTGGCCCGATGATCGTGGTGTGCCACGGCATGCTCCGCAACGCCGACGAATATCGCGACGACGCACGGGCGCTCGCCGACCGGGTCGGCGGTCTGGTGGTGGCTCCGGAGTTCCCCCTCGACGATTTCCCGTATGAGCGCTATCAGGCGGGCGGCCTGCTCGCCGACGGCGAGCTCACCCCACGCTCCTCCTGGACGTGGCAGCTTGTGCTGGCCGTGGTTGAAGAGATCCGTCGCCGCGAAAGCCAGCCCGACATGCCGTACTACCTGTTCGGGCACTCGGGCGGGGGCCAGTTCCTCGTCCGCATGGCCGGCTTTGTACCGACCGATGCCCAGCGGATCGTCGTCGCCAACGCCGGCGCCCAACTCTTTCCGTCGCGCGACCTGCCCTATCCCTACGGATTCGGCGGTTTGCCCAACGAGGTCAGCGACGACGCGGCCCTGCAGCGCTATCTGGCCCAGCCGATCACGCTTTATCTGGGAGACGACGACCGACTGCGCGACGAGTACCTCGACGTCACCGACGAAGCAGAACAGCAAGGCGCCAATCGTCGCGCGCGGGCCAGAAACTCGTTCGAGGCGGCCAAGAGACTGGCGAAAGAAAAAGGCTGGAGGTTCAACTGGCAGCTCGTCACGGCGCCGGGCGTGGCGCACGATCACCAGAAGATGCTCGACCACGGCCTATGCGAAACCGCTTTGCATCCGGACAGGCAAGCGAAGGGCAGCCGCCGATCCGTTCGCTCCACGGCAATCATCCCCAATGGGGCCATTCGCTCGGTGGCCTTCAAGACTCGCCGTAATCAATTGCGCCGATAAGCCTAAAACGCCGGGCGTCGGGGTCGCCCACGGTTGGAGGGCGTGGGCGTCGAGCGAACTCGATTCCCCGACCAGATGTTTGCGAGATCGTCGCAGCCGTCGGACCCAAGTGAGCGGCTGCGGGCTCTCGCTCACCTCCCGGCAAGACCGATCGAAACGACCGGTCATCACGAGGCCCACTCTCATTCTAGGAGCCGCGTCCAGTTCGAGAGTTTTCGAGTTCGACCTGCATCGCTTAGCCCGGATTGTTCACCGGGGCCCCACCAACCCAAAGCGTAAGCGAGGAGCACGACGCAACCGCCCTCGCTCACGCTTCGGGTTAGTATCGTCGCAGTAGGCGCGCAAGCCTCCGGGGCCGGTGAGTAATCCGAGTTAGCTTAACCGGCAGCCAACGGCGACCGTGAGGTCGGAAACCGCGAATTGGTACTTTCGGGCCGGCATTGACGCCCTCCCCGCGGCCGTTGGCTGCCGGTCAAACAACCCGAAGGTAAAATGCGGAAGTTTCGAACTGGATACAGCGCTTGGAGCGGATCAAATCGGGGCCCGTGAACCGAAAAACGATGGTGCCTCGGGCGGGGTAGAAGGGTAGACTTCCAGCGGTAAACTTCCGGTCGCAGGGATTGGGCCTTTCCGGAGGGCAATATTGAGTTTTCCTCGACACTTCTTCCCTTGCCACCCGCCATGACGGATGCCGATCCGGAACCGCCTCGCGGCGTCGTGATTGTGGCTAACCCGTACAGCGGGGCCAAGGAAAACCGCGCGTGCGTTGAGGCGCTTGTGGCCGCCTTGTACCAGCGGCGGTTAGAGCCCCGCGTCATCTGGGACCTGAACGAGTTGGCCGAGGTGGCGGCCGATGCAGGTTCCCCCCAGCGGTACCGGGTTGTCGTGGCGGCCGGCGGCGACGGGACACTCAACCGCGTCATCAATCTGCAACGCACGCTGCCGGTGTTTATGTTCCCCTTGGGGAATGAAAACCTTTTTTCACGCCAGTTGGGCCTCTGCTGCGATCCCCAGCACGCGGCCGACGCGGTTGCCGACGGCCGTACCGAGAAGATCGACCTCGGCCGCGCGGGCGAGCGCCTGTTTTCAATCGTGGCCAGTGCCGGTTTCGACGGCGACGCGGCCCACCGGCTGGCCCACTGGCGAAAGCGAGACGACCGCCTGCGACGCGTGTGGAGCGTCGACTACGCGCTGCCGATGCTGAACGCCGCCCGGCACTACCGCTATCCGCCGATCGACGTCGACGCGGACGGCCGGAAGGTGCGGGGAGCGTTGTGCATGGTCTTCAACATCCCGCAGTATGCCAGCCGGCTGCCTCTGGCGTTCGATGCCGACCCACACGACGGCCTGCTCGACTGGCTCGTGTTCGAGAAGCCCGGCAATTTGCCCTTAATGGGTTATGCCCTCAGTGTCTGGCTGAACCGGCACCGGCAGCGCGAGGACGTTCACCACGGCCGGGCACGCCGCGTCGTGCTGGCGTCCAGCGAACCGGTGCCGCTGGAGATCGACGGCGAGGCGGCCGATTTTGCCCCGGTGACGATCGAGGTCGTGCCCGACGCAATCCGCGTAATCGTCCCGTCGACCCGGTGCGCATGCCACGCGAGGTAGTCGCCGCCTGAAGCAGACCTAGCCGCCAACAAGCTTCTCCCCCCGGAATGATGACAAATTTTCGTTTTTTGACTACTTGTCAAAAACACACCAGATGCCGATAATGGTTTTTATGAAGAGCACGCTAACCCGCAAGCAACGAGAAGTGAAGGAACGGGAAGGCCGCATCCTCGAACTGGCCCGCCAGATGATCGTTCAGGACGGCTATCACGGCCTGAGCATGGATCGGATCGCCGAGGCCCTGGAGTACTCCAAAGGCACAATCTACCAGCACTTTTCCTGCAAAGAAGAGATTCTGATGGCGCTGGTGAACCAGTCGATGCAGCGCCGGGTCGATCTCTTCCGCAGGGCCGCCGCTTTTCAGGGCCGGTCACGCGAGCGCATGACGGCGATCGGGGCAAGCAGCGAGTTGTTCTGCCAACTCTATCCCGACAACGTCCATGTCGAGCATGCCATCCGCATAACGTCCATCAAGGAAAAAGCTTCCGAGCAGCGTCGAATGTGCCTGGAGAGATGCGAGGCAAGCTGCTCGGAGATCGTGCGCGGCGTCATCAGCGACGCCGTAGCCGCCGGCGATCTCGCGGTCGAGGGTGAGGTCGGCGTGGAACAGGTGGCGTTCGGGCTGTGGTCGCTGACGTTCGGGGGGTACTCGATCGCCGCCACAAGCCCCTCGCTGGCAAACCTGGGAATCCACGACCCGATCATGGCCATCCGTAACAATTGCAACCGTCTGCTCGATGGCTTTGGCTGGAAGCCGCTCGCAAAGGACCTTGACCTTCCCGCGCTGGTCGAGCGCATTCAACGTGAACTGTTCGCCCCCGAATTGGCCCAGCTCGCCGAACTGAATCGCGGCCGGGCTCGCCGTGGCTGACTCCTTTTTTTGCCAAGAAACTGACGATATGTCACAAATCGACTCAAGGTTATGCCCAAGTTGGCCGCGACAAAGCCAGGGAGGCACGCGATGAACTGGGTGGCCCTGCGGATGCTGACTGGCGACCGCGTCAAGTTCTTTGGACTTGTGTTCGGGGTCACGTTCGCGACCTTTCTAATGTCGCAGCAGGTGTCGGTCTTCGTGGGCATCGTCCGCCGGTCGGCGAGCCAGATCGTCGACGTGCGTGACGCGGGCATCTGGGTGATGGATCCACGGGTACGCCACTTCGACGAAGCGCCGGGGTTGCCGCGCGGCGTCCTGCAACGCGTCCGCAGCGTCGACGGGGTCGAATGGGCGGTGCCGTTCTACAAAGGACAGGTGCTGGCGAGAATCGAGTCGGGCCTGCCCCGGAACGTCATCCTGGAGGCCGTCGACGACGCCAGCCTGGTCGCTGCGCCGCAGCAACTTATCGCGGGCGACCTGGCCGACCTGCGCCGCCCCTACGCCGTGATCATCGACAAGGCGGGCTACGAGTACCTCTGGCCGGGCGAGCCGGTTCGGCTGTGGCGGGAGTTCGAGATCAACGATCGCCGTGCTCAACTGGTCGGCGTCTGCAAAGCGTCGGCCCCGTTCGTCACCCTGCCGGTGATGTACACGCGGTTCAACGAAGCCCTGCACTATGTTCCCACCAAGCGCAACTTGATGAACTACGTGCTGGCCGAAGTGGCAGCCGGCGAAACGGGCGCGGCGGTAGCGGAACGGATCACGCGCGAGACGGGCCTGCTCGCCGTCACCCAGCAACGATTTTTCTGGAACACGATCGAGTACATGCTGGGCTCGACCGGCATTCCCGTGAATTTCGGCATCACGATCGCGCTGGGGTTCATCGTCGGCGTAGCCGTGGCGGGGCAGACATTTTATCTGTTCACGCTGGAGAACCTGAAGCATTTCGGCTCGCTCAAAGCGATGGGGGTGAACAACGGCCGGCTGATCGCCATGATCTTGCTGCAGGCCATGTCGGTGGGGGGCATCGGGTTCGGCCTGGGCGTCGGTCTGACGGCCCTATTCTTCGAGCGAACGAACCAGATCACGCACCTGGCCGGACTGTTCATGCCCTGGCAGGCGGTCGCCGGGGTCGGCTTCGCCGTGCTGGCGATCATCGCGCTGGCCAGCCTGTTGAGCGTGCGTCGGGTTTTGTTCCTGGAACCAGCCGTGGTGTTTCGAGGTGCATGATGAAGCTGCTAGATCGAGCGCAAAGGCGGTCCGGACACCATCTTGGCCGCCCCCAAGTCAAAGAGCCCTACATGCCAGGCGGAGGGGTGCAGCCGCCGGCCGTCTGGGGCCGCGCCCTGACCAAGGCGTTCGGCGACGGCGAGACGCGCGTACAGGCGCTGCGGGGCGTCGATCTGGAGGTTCTGCCCGGCTCCATCACGCTCCTCGTCGGCCCTTCCGGATGCGGCAAAACAACGCTGATCTCGATCGTCGCGGGTCTGCTCGATCCGACCGAGGGCGACCTGCACGTGTTGGGTCACGATCTGGCGTGCATGTCGCCGAGCGGGCTGGTTGATTTTCGTGCGCGGAACCTCGGCTTTGTGTTCCAGCAATACAACCTGCTCCCGTCGCTCACGGCCGCCGAGAACGCCTCGTTACCGTTGCTCGTTGCCGGCATGTCGCGGCGTTCGGCGATCGCCTCGGCACGCGTCGTTCTCGAGCGGGTGGGTCTCGCCGACCGGGCCGACGCCCTACCGTCGCAACTGTCGGGCGGGCAGCAGCAGAGGGTGGCGATCGCGAGGGCCTTGGTTCACCAGCCGCGGCTCTTGGTTTGCGACGAACCGACGGCCGCGCTCGATGCCCAGGCCGGTCAAACCGTGATGGAACTCTTCCAGGAGGTCGCGGTGGAACCCGACCGTGCGGTGATCATCGTCACCCACGACAACCGCGTGCTGCACTACGGCCGACGGATTATCCACATGTCGGACGGCCGCATTGAGCGAATCGAGAATAACGAGTGAGACACCCTAGACCCAAAAACGAAGGATGAAGAACTGTATGAAACGCTACCTCCTCTGGCTCTTGCCGTTTTCGGCCGGTGCGATGGTGCTGTTCGCCAGCCGCCATGTTTACACCCAGCAGCAGCCGCTGACTCGCCTGGCACCGCCAAGGCAGCCGGCGCGGACTCCCTTTGCCCACTCGATCGCGGCCACCGGCATTCTGGAGGCGGCGACGCAGAACATCGCCATCGGCTCGGCCCTTCCCGGTATCGTGCTGGAGGTTTACGTTCCGGTGCAGCGAGTCGGGACGCGCGTCTCGCGCGGCGACCCGCTGTTCCGCGTCGACGATCGGCACTTGAAGGCCCAACTCGCGATGGCGCAGACCAGGGCGACATCGGCGCGGGCCCAGTTGACGAAACTGGAAAACCAGCCGCGGCCGGAAGAAATTCCGCCGAGCGAGGCCAAGGTGGAAGCGGCCAAGGCCAACGCCGAGCGGACGCGCGACGACTACGAGCGGGCGAGGTCCTTGGGAAATCAGCGGGCTGTTTCCGAGCAGGAGGTGGTAACCAAGCGTTTGCTTCATGAGGAAGCGGTCCAGCAATGGCGGCGGGCGCAGCGGGAACACTCGCTCCTCCTGGCCGGCGCCTGGCAGCCCGACATCGACATTGCCCGCGCCGCCGTCGAGCAAGCCGAGGCGGAAGTGTCGCAAATCGCCACCGAGATCGAGCGGGCCACCGTGCGGGCGCCGATCGACGGACAGGTTTTGCAGGTTAACGTGCGCGAGGGAGAGCGCGTGGCCGATCAGTCGCAGCAAACGCTGATGGTCGTCGGCCGGTTGAATCCGCTGCACGTGCGTGCCGACATCGACGAGCACGACATCGCCGAGTTCCGCACCAACGCCCAGGCCATGTTGCAGCTTCGCGGCAAGGACGATCGTCACTATCGGCTGGAGTTCGTGCGCGTCGAGCCGTATGTGGTGGCCAAACGCTGGCTGACCGGCGACAACACCGAGCGCGTCGACACCCGGGTCCTGCAGGTCATTTACGCGCTGGCCGACGACGAGGCGGCGGCCTTTGTGGGCCAGCAGGTCGACGTGTTCATCGACACGGGCGACGAACCTCGGCTGGCCCTGCAGTAGCGTCCGAGCTACTCAGCATGAAGGGCTAAGCCTGAACACGTGCGCTTGCCAGGCGGCCACGTCGAGGTAGAGCCCGCGCGTCGCCAGATCGTCGCCGCTGCGATCGTAGCGAGCGTCGCTTAGAAGATCTTCAAACCGCCATTGGCTGCCGCCCAGGTCGGAGAAGGGAAGGTGAACGTAGCATTGGCTCGCGTGCGGTGCGTAGTTCACGGCGACGAGCAGCCGTTCCTCGCCGGGCGCGTCCCAGGTAAAGGCGATAAAACAGCCGGTCGTCCCGTTCCCTTCCCAGGCGGGAAGGCACTCGGCCAATTGCCATCGCCCTTGGCGAACGACCTGCTTGCGCAACACGGCAAGCAGCCGCGCATAGAATTGCTCGATTCCCGCGTCGACCGGTTCGTCGGGCCGACGGCAAAGGTGGGGCGAAACGCGTTTCTTCCGCCCTTGGAATTGCCCCTCGTGAAAGAAACGGAGGCCCGGAGAGAGGAACGTGATCACGGCCGCCGCGGGATGCACGTCGGGCGGAAAAGTTGTCGCGGCGCGGGGCTCGTCGTGGTTTTCGAGGAATCGGGCCAGCTTGTCCTGGAAGTCGAGGCCGGCGAAGAGGTGTTCTCGCACCGGTCGTGCCTCGCCGCCGCGCAAGCGATCGTAGAGCCGCTTGTCGTAGGTGTAGTCGAAGCCCTGCTGCTGCAGCGTCCATTCCAGGTCCCAGTAGACTTCGGCCATGAAGGAAAAATCGGGATGCTGTCGCCGCACTTGCTCGGTGGCCCGCGGCCAGAAGGGCTGGCTGCCGATGCCCCAGGTCCGTTGAAAAACGTCGGGCAGAACGAGCATCGCCATGTCGCAGCGCAGGCCGTCGCACTGGCCGGCGATGCGCTTCAACTCGCCGATCATCGCTTCCTGAGTGGCCGGGTTGCCGTAGTTAAGCTGCAGCGTGTCAGGCCAACCGGCAAAATAGGGGTCGCGCCCGTAGGCGAGCAGCAGGTCGCCCCGCTTGCGCCGGGCCCAGACATAATTATGCGGGGCCCGCGCGAGATCGAGCTCGGTGCCCGGTACGTAGTATTCCGGGTGCTCTTCGACCCAGGGATGGTCCAGGGCCGTGTGGTTGGGGACGAAGTCGAGCATCAGCCTCAGCCCGCGCTGGCGAAGCCGCTCCCGCAGGCGGGCCAGCGCCTCGTCGCCCCCCAGGCGCCGGTCGACCGAGTAGCCGGCGATGGCGAAGCCGGAGCCTGCGATATCGGCGTCGCACAAATTGGGGAGGGTTTCCAGAAACTCCTTCCGCCACTCGGCGTTCGCGCAGGAGATGGCGCGCCCCGCCAGGCCGGTTTTC
The DNA here is from genome assembly GCA_035550375.1 of Pirellulales bacterium. Taxonomy (GTDB): domain Bacteria; phylum Planctomycetota; class Planctomycetia; order Pirellulales; family JAICIG01; genus DASSFG01. The sequence continues at coordinate 68,607 of DASZPH010000061.1, forward strand.
CAGACGCTCAACAGCCAGACAAAATCGAAGCCCGCCTCCGCTAGCCGATCGAGCTCGGCGTCGGCGATGTCGTCCAGCTCGGCCGGCCGGCCCAGCCCGCGGCTAAGCTCCGTCAGCCAGACTCGCGTGTTGATTTGGTAGAGCGACGGGTATCGGGGGAGCCTGGTCTGCCAGGCCTCGGCCGGAACGGAACCCGGCATAACCGCCTGGTCAAAAGTCGAGGGGAGCGAATGGACCGCCATGAAGGTCTCCACTCATTCTGCGGCCATGGCCGCGGCCTCGCGTGTCGCGATCGTCTCGGAGTACGACCGCTTCCCGCGTTCGAGTATCTGCTCGGGTCTCAGGACAGCGAACAGGTGCATCATCCGCGCGACGATGCCGGTCCAGCCCGTCTGGTGGCTGGCGCCGAGCCCCGCCCCGTTGTCGCCGTGGAAATACTCGTAGAAGGATAAACAGTCTTGCCAGTGCGGGTCGGTCTGGAATCTGGTTGCTCCGCCATACACGGGTCGCCGGCCGTTTGAGTCTTTGAGGAAGATCGCCCCGAGACGCCGCGCGATTTCCTCGGCCACCTGATACAGAGTCATAAAACGTCCCGACCCGGTCGGGCACTCGATCGTGAATTCGTCGCCGTAATAGGCGTAGTATTGCAGCAGCGCCCGGATGATGAGGGCGTTCACGGGCATCCAGATCGGCCCCCGCCAGTTCGAGTTGCCGCCGAACATCCCCGTGTCGGATTCGGCCGGCAGGTAGGAAACGCGGTACTCGCCGCCCCCCGCATGGAAAACGTAGGGGTGATCGGCGTGGTAGCGCGAGAGCGACCGGATGCCGTAGGGGCTGAGAAATTCGTTTTCGTCCAGCATTTTGGCCAGCACCCGGCGCAGTTTCTCTTCGTTGAGTATGGCGCCGAGCACGCGGCCGGAGTGACCTGGCTTTCGAGGGTCGTGAATCGAGGCCACCAGTTCTGGGCGGCTTTCGAGAAACCATGCCAGCCGCTGATAGACCTCGGGATATTTTGCCCGCACCTCGCCTTCAAAGGTGGTCACCGCGCAGAACGGCAGGAGACCCACCATCGAGCGGACCTTAAGATGCTGCGCCTCCCCGTCGGGCAACCGCAGCACGTCGTAGAAAAAGCCGTCTTCCTCGTCCCACATGCCCTTTTCTTTTCCCAGGTGCATCATGGCCGAGGCGATCCACAAAAAGTGCTCGGAGAACTTGAGGGCCATGTCGGCGTAATCCTCGTCGGTCATGGCCAGTTCAACGGCGATCTCCAGCATGTTCTGGCAAAAGAGGGCCATCCACGCCGTGCCGTCGGCCTGCTCCAGGCTGCCGCCGGTGGGCAAGGGCGCGCTGCGGTCGAAAACCCCGATGTTGTCCAACCCCAAAAACCCTCCCTCGAAGACGTTGCGGCCCGTGCGGTCCTTGCGGTTGACCCACCAGGTGAAGTTCAAGAGAAGCTTCTGAAAGGAGGTCTTCAGCCAGCGCAGATCCCCTTGCCCCTTCTGCGCTTTTTCCAGCCGGTAGGTGAAGATGGTCGACCAGGCGTGTACGGGCGGGTTCACGTCGCCGAAATTCCATTCGTAGGCGGGAATCTGGCCGTTGGGGTGCAGGTAGCGCTCTCGCAGGATGAGGTTGAGTTGCTGCTTGCCAAAATCGGCGTCGACCATCGTCAGGGCCAGCACGTGAAACGCCAGGTCCCAGGCCGCGTACCAGGGATACTCCCATTTGTCCGGCATCGAGATGACGTCGGCGTTGTACATGTGGTGCCAGTTGTCGTTTCGCGGCGAAGCGCGGCGCGTCGGCTTGAACGGGTCGCTTCCGCGTTCCTCGAGCCATTTGTCGACGTCGTAGTAATAGAACTGCTTGCTCCAGAGCATGCCCGCCAGCGCCTGGCGCATGACGTTCGCTTCGTCGGCAGTGAGTGAAGAAGGGATGACTTCGGCGTAGAACGCGTCGGCCTCGCTTTTGCGCGCGGCAAGCGCTTCGTCAAAATGGCTGCCGAAGGGCCCGCCGCCTGCGCCGTTGCCTTTAACAAAATCGGCCGGCCCCAGCGAAGTGAGCCGCAAACGGATCGTTCGGCATTGGCCGGCGTCGACGGAGAACCGATAAAGGGGCGCGGCCTTTGTCCCTTTCTTCTCCGGATTCACCGCCGTTCGCTCGCCGTGCACCACGTAATTGTTGATGCCGTCTTTGACGTAAGGCGAGCGGTTGGCGACCCCAAAGATGCGCTGCGTGTTGGTTTCATTCTCGGTAAACAGCAGCGGCACGTCGGCGTTGCAGTAGAGGTATCGCTCGCCGAGGTTCGCGTCCGTGGCCTTGATCACCCTCTGCGAGGCCGTGCCCGGCAACTCTTCGAGCAGAGGTCGGTCTGCCGCCCCGTGCCACGACCACTGATTGCGAAACCAGAGCGTTGGGAGCACCCAGATCTCCGCCGCCTCCGGCCCGCGATTGTGGACGCTGACCTGGATCAGGATGTCGTCGGGAGACCGCTTGGCGTACTCGACGAAGACGTCGAAATAGCGGTCCCGATCGAACGCCCCCGTATCGAGCAACTCATATTCGAACTCGCCGCGTCCGCGGCGGCGGTTGGTGTCGACCAGGTTGCTATACGGATAGGCGGCCTGCGGGTACTTGTAGAGATAACGCATGTAGGAATGCGTTGGCGTGCTGTCGAGATAGAAGTAATACTCTTTGACGTCCTCGCCGTGGTTCCCCTCGCTGTTGGTCAGCCCGAACAGGCGCTCCTTCAGGATGGGGTCTTTGCCGTTCCACAAGGCCAGCGCGAAACAGAGCCGCTGCTGGTCGTCGCTGATGCCGGCCAGGCCATCTTCGCCCCACCGATAGGCGCGCGAGCGGGCCTGGTCGTGGCTGAAATAATCCCAGGCGTTTCCCCCCTCGCTGTAGTCCTCGCGTACCGTTCCCCACTGGCGTTCGCTCAGGTAGGGTCCCCATTTCTTCCAGGGTGCGGTCTGGTCACGGGCTTCTTCGAGCCGCTGCTGTTCGGCATTCATGGAGATCTCGAATCTGAAGGACGCCCTTCAAAATGGCAGCTCAAGCAAATACTTGTAATGTCCAGGTACGGGTTCCAATTCCATGTCTTCCGAAGGGAAAAACGGTCGCCGGTTCTCCCAAGCTGAATCGATGGGGGGCACGAGCCAGAAATTCCCGTCCGGATCGCGCACCACCCAATGCTCCGGCGAAGAGCGGTCGATAAACAACGACACCGTCCGTTTGGTCACCGATTCCATGTCCACCTCCTGGGTAAGTCACTTGGCCCCTCCCTCCGATTCCGGCTGCTCGAGGCGAACGAGGGTCCGCGTTTCCTGCCGGTCGGGGCCGAAATGCACCAGCACGGGCACTTCGTCGTTCGTCAGGTTGTACAGCCCCGTTTCGACCACCAGATCGTTGTTCCCCTCGATCTTGATCGCCACGCGCTGTGTCTCTTTGTCGACGGCGCCGACGACGGGGGTGACCTGGTCGGCCAGCAGGTCGTGATAGTTGCCGCGGATCACGCCTTCTTTATTGAGCGCGAGCTGCACGACCTTATCGGTCTGCGTTTGTTCTTCGCTGGCGATGATGGCAAAAATGCCAAGCGGCAACCACTCTTCGTTCTGCGCCGTCTGTCCGCCAGCCGCGATCTGGTTCGCCTGGTCGTAATACTCCTCGCCGCTGGCCACGGGCTGGCCGTCGCTGTAGACGGTGCCGTCGTCGTAGGTGACGTTGCCGCCGTAGTCGTAGTAGACCGGCGCCCCGCCGCAACCGCCGTAGGGGCCGGCGAGCGCCCAGGTGGCCGTTGCCCAGGCCGTCGAGACAAGTGCCCACTTGCCGGGGAACCACGCGCCCGGATAGCGGCCCCACCAGGCGCCGCCGTACCAGTTCCAATGGTTGAAAGCGCCGTTGACCCCCCGCCACGCCTGGCCGCCCACGAACTGACCGTTTACGAAGCTGGCTCCGCGGCCGGCCGACACCACGTTGCCGCCAGGACCGACGACCGCCGTCGCCGAACCGACGCGGCCGGTGCCGCCCGCGCCATAGCCGCCGCGCACGTTCACCGCGGTGTAGCCTTGCCGGCCTTGAACCGCTGTGACGCTTCCACCCTGACGATAGCCCGACGAGTCGGCATAGCCGCGGCTTACCTTCGCCCCTTCGGCACCGCCCGCGCCGCGATAACCCGATACGGAACCGCCGGCAACGGCGGAACCGCCGCTGCCGCTGCCGCCGACCGCTGCCCCGGCTTTGCCGTAGGTGCTGCCGCCGGCGGTCTCGACCTTGACGCCGCCCACGGCGCCGCCAACTTCCGCGCCGGAGCCCGTCGTCGTGCTGCCTCCCTTGCCGCCGACGGTGATCTGCGTTCCTCGCTGCGTCGTGTAGGTGCGTGACTGACCGCTACTGGGAAGCTGCGACGAGCTCGCACTCGAGGCGCCCCCCTTCGGCGCGCTTGAAGAGTTCAGGAAGCCGTTGATCTGGCCCTGGGTGGGCCGGCCCGAGGCACCTGCTGCAGTTTGGCGCGGCGCGGTGGCCGCACTGCGCGTGCCTTGGCTCATCCTGGCGGCCCCGGAGCTTCCCCCCGACGGAGCAACTCGGCTCATCGACGGGCTACGGTTCATGGCCGACGACGGTGCCCCGGCCCGCATGCCGCCGCCCGCTCCACCGAATCCACCTCCACCTCCACCTCCGCCTCCACCTCCGCCTCCACCCCCACCCCCACGTCCGCCGCGCGCCGTCACCTCGACGGGGCTCAAGAGGAATGAGAACGCCACACACGCCACCGCAACGGTGATTGGACGAAGAAAGTTCATTAAGACCTCGTGCTTGAGCTCAATTGGAACGGCAGCTTGTACACTTCTACGGGCTACTTCGACTCTACATCTGAGTCGGCCGCCCTCTTGCGGACGAGCGTAACGGGCTCGACGTTCGACAACGCTTGACCGTCCACTTCGCGGTCGATGGACTGCCAGGTAAACGTGTCGGCATCGACGTAGGTATAGACATTGGTCGACGACGCCGTCCGTCCGTCGGCCAGGACCTGGCGGAACTTGACCAGCCAACGGTTGTCGTCCCGCGACCAGAGGCCGTCGCCAAACCCTCCGTCGGAATCGAACATCCAGGAACGGACCGCCTTGAGCAGAGGGTCATAGCCGACGACTTGCGTTCCTTCCAATTCGTCAACGTTGCCGGTAGAGATCTTGAAGGTGTAAGACAAGAACGTCTTGTTCTTCGTCCAGACAACCGAGGTTTCGACGGTCGCCTCCTCGCTCTGGTCGACCCAATCGCCCACCAGCCAGGCAAGCTCGGCCAGACGTTCGTTGGCAGGTTCTTCAGGCGCCGGCAAGTCGGTCTCGCGAATGCTGTCGATCTGCCATTGGCCGTCGCGCTTGACGTGGACGGCCGAATAACCGGTGCGTGAGGGCAGGGTGTTAGGCAACGAGGTCACCTCAGCGGTTCCCTCTTCAATGGCCACGTCGTCGGTGACGAACCGGACCGTATCTACCTTTACCGCCAGAACGGCTTCGGGATCGTCGGCGAACGAAGTTTGAAACTGTTTTTCGATCGCTTTCCGCCCCACGAGCCGAATCCCATCGGCCGGTCGGACATAAACGCCGTTTTCAGACCAGTGCCGTGCGAGCGCCGCTGCGTCCTTGGCGTTGAAGGCTTCGACGTAGGCGGCGGCTTCCGCTTCAATCTGCCGTACGTCTTCGTCCTTGGGTCCGTCGTCTGCGGTCGAGAACCCGCCCGGCAACATCAGAAGCGCGATTGGCAAAAACACCTTGCGAGTCATGGTCAGTAACTCCAGAGTCGTTCAAGTAACAGATCTCGTCCGGCATGCGCGGCTTCCGCGTCTCCGAGCAAACGAAGCGCCCTCAGGATATTTCAAAAATAGGCCCAAATTCAACTTCCCGTGGTTCATCGCGGACGGGCGAGATGTGCGTGCCCGCACACTCGGTTGTCGCAGGTCTCACCCAGGAGAACGACCGGGAGCCACGGCGGCCGTGGGACGGCGCCGAATGCCGGTCCGAAAGTACAATTCGGCCGAGTTGGCCCTTCCGACCTCGCAGTCGCCGATGGCTCTCGGTTAAACGATGATGCACGTCAGAACTCCGACGGGACACAGCGCTAGAACGCGACTTTGTACCGCTCGCTCAGCCCCTGCCGGATTCGGGCGGCTTCGTTCTCGATTGCTTGATAAGTATCGCGGGCTGAAAGCACGCCCTTGGCACGCTCCTGAGCACGAACCGCTCGCTGCTGGGCATCCACGTAGAACCAATCGGCATAGTAGGAGTAATTGGAAGCAACGGTCTGCGCGTTCTGGGCGGCGGAGTGGATGCCGACTCCCCGCATGTCGCCTGCCATGCTGCGCAGGGCGGTGCTGACCGCGCGGCCGAAGCCGAGCAGTTCTTCGTCGACGTTCTGAATCGGCATCCTGTCGATGCGCCGGGCCCATTTGTCGAACCAGAGCGCGTTCTGTCCAAATGTCTTGGCCGTGTTGGCTTCGCTGCGCAGGTCGTCGAGGACCGACATCAACGACCTGAAATACTGCTGCGAGGCCTGGGCCTTGGCCTCCGCCTGGTTCGCTTGAGAATCCTGCCTGGCATCGCTCGCCAGGATGGCCGAAGTCGGGCTGTCGATCAGGGCCAGCACGCGCCTCATGCCGGCCGTGGTCAGCGGACCCTCGAAAGTGATGCGCTGTTTCTCCGCCGTCACCTGCCAGCTTTCGACGTCGCCGATGCGGGCGTCGAGGTCGCCCAGAATCTCCAGCAAAAGCGGCTGGGCTACGGCCGCCAGAGGCGTCGCGTCGCCTCCGAAGTGGATCCGCAGCCGACCCGAGGCAACGTCGGTCACGGCAACCTCCACTGCCAATCCGCGAATGCTGGCGAGTGCCTTGGCCGCCGCGTCGAGGTCCAACTTCTTGGCCACCTCGCTGGCGGCCAGCTTGGCTCGTATCACGTCCGGCGGAATCGCGTCTTCCAGATTGAAGGCCATGACGATCTGGCTTTTGTCGGAGGCGACCAGGGTCCCCTTCAGATACGGGGAAAGGGTCGGGGCCGTGCGTGACCGAGCTTCCCGAAGCCACCGCGCCACGGACTGGCGATTGGCGGGCGCCATGGCGCCCAGCCGCTTGTTCCCGAGTTCGACGACATAGGAATCGTCTCGCAGGGCGACGGCCGGCCGTTCGCCGATCGAATCGAGAATTCCCTTGCTGGATCGGGCAATCGCCGCGGCGCTACGCGACTCGGCCAGGTCGGCGACCGCTAGTTCCCAGGCCGGGCTCATGTGTACGTAGTCGATTTCCGCCGCCAGGATCATGCGGTCGGTGAAGGGCGGAATCGCGCAGAGCCCCGCAGCAAACGCTTGATCGTGCTTGTCCTTCCAACCTTCCCGCGCCGCGAGCGGGCTGTCGAACAGGTTTTTGACGTCAACCAGCGCGATCGCGTTGGCGCTGCTCGGAACGCTCGCTGCCAGCGGTTCAAATTGAGCATCGGCGGGCGAGGCCGCGAAGAGAAAAACCGTCGAAAGTGCGAGGATGCTTGCGGAGGCGCGAGAGTACATGGTGTTTTCAGCCTTGGTGCTTTGATCTAGGGTGCAGGATCGGACTTTGTCCGCCAAGCGGCCTGATGCCCGCATACAGTCGCAAGCGCCTCGTCGGCACTGGTGACGCAGCGAGGCATGGCCAGGCTCTCAGGGCTGCCAGCGGAAGTTGGTTGTCAGTAGACGAGCCTTTGCCCAGTCGACCCGTCTTGAGTCACTCTAAACGTTGTCGCCGGCGGTGGAAGTGCCGGCCGGCGCCTTTCCTTTGACTCCCCATTTCCAGCCGGCGATAGCCGGCATGTCGTCGCCGTGCTTGGCGATGTACTGCTTGTGCTCGATCAATCTCTCGTGGATTTCCTGCTTGAAATAGGCCGCCCTGGCGCCGAGCTGCGGCAAGCGGTCGATTACGTCTTCGACCAGGTGGAACCGGTCAAGATCGTTGAGAACCACCATGTCGAAAGGTGTGGTCGTGGTGCCTTCTTCCTTGTAGCCGCGCACGTGGAGGTTTTTGTGGTTGGCCCGGCGGTACGTCAGCCGGTGAATCAGCCACGGGTAGCCGTGGAAGGCGAAGATGATCGGCTTGTCTTTCGTAAACAGGGCGTCGAAGTCGCGATCCGAAAGGCCGTTGGGGTGCTCGGTCTCCGGCTGCAGCTTCATCAGATTTACGATATTGATCACGCGCACTTTGAGCTCCGGCAGGTGCGTGCGCAGCATCTCGACGGCGGCCAGCGTCTCCAAAGTGGGCACGTCGCCGCAGCAGGCCATGACGACGTCCGGGTCGCTCCCCTTGTCGTTGCTGGCCCACTCCCAGATGCTGATGCCCTGCGTGCAGTGCTTGATCGCCTGCTCCATCGAGAGCCACTGCGGCGCGGGTTGCTTGCCCGCCACGACTACGTTGATGTAATCGCGGCTTCGCAGGCAGTGATCGGTCACCGAAAGCAGGCAGTTGGCGTCGGGCGGCAGGTAGACGCGAATGATCTCGGCCTTCTTGTTGACCACGTGGTCGATGAAGCCGGGGTCTTGATGGCTGAAGCCGTTGTGGTCCTGCCGCCACACGTGTGAGCTGAGCAGGTAATTGAACGAGGCGATCGGCCGACGCCAGGGAATGTGCCGGCAGACCTTCAGCCACTTGGCGTGCTGGTTGAACATCGAGTCGATGATGTGGATGAACGCCTCGTAGCAGGAGAAGAAGCCGTGACGCCCCGTGAGCAGGTAGCCTTCCAGCCAGCCCTGGCACTGGTGTTCGCTGAGCACTTCCATCACCCGGCCGTCGGGGCTGAGTTTATCGTCGTCGGGATAAATCTCGGCCATGTAGCAGCGGTTGGTCACCTCCAGCACGTCCTGCCAGCGGTTCGAATTGTTCTCGTCGGGGCTGAAGAGGCGAAAATTCTTGTTTTCCAGGTTCTCCTTCATGATGTCGCGGAGGAACCTGCCCATGACGCGAGTCGACTCGGCGACCGTGGCGCCGGGCGTGGGAACGTCCACCGCGTAGTCGCGGAAGTCGGGCAGCCGCAAGTCGCGCAATAGAAGCCCGCCGTTGGCGTGCGGGTTGTCGCTCATCCGCCGCTCGCCTTGAGGGGCAAGCTCTGCCAGGTCGGCCTGGAATCGCCCCTGATCATCAAACAGTTCTTCGGGCCGGTAGCGCTTCATCCACCCTTCGAGAATGCGAACGTGCTCCGGCTTGTCCATGTCGCCCATCGGCACTTGGTGGCTGCGCCAGTAGCCCTCGCATTTCTTGGCGTCGATTTCGGCCGGGCAGGTCCAACCTTTGGGCGTCCGAAAAACGATCATCGGCCAGGCCGGCCGCTTGGGGGCGCTGGCACCATTGCGGGCCTCGTCCCAGATCTGCTTGATCTCCTGGACGACGACATCGAGGACCTCCGCCAGCTTCTGGTGGACGGCCTCGGGCTCGTGTCCCTCGACGAAGTAAGGCTTGTAGCCCATGCCCTCGAAGAACTTTGCCAGTTCGTCGTGGGGAATACGGGCCAGGAAGCAGGGGTTGGCAATCTTGTATCCGTTGAGGTGCAGAATCGGCAGCACGCATCCATCGCGCGCCGGGTTAATGAACTTGTTGCCGTGCCAACCGGTGGCCAGCGGCCCGGTTTCGGCTTCGCCATCGCCCACGATGCAGGCCACGATCAGCTCCGGATTGTCGAACGCCGCCCCGTAAGCGTGGCTGAGGGCGTACCCGAGCTCACCTCCTTCGTGGATGCTCCCTGGCGTCTCCGGTGCGACGTGGCTGGGAATGCCGCCGGGAAAGCTGAACTGCTTGAACAGCCTTTTCATCCCGTGCGCGTCCTGGCTGATGTTGGGGTAGATCTCGCTGTAGGTGCCCTCGAGGTAGGCTTGCGCGACCAGCGCGGGCCCGCCGTGGCCCGGGCCGATGATGTAGATCATGTTCAGGTCGTCGCGCTTGATGACCCGGTTGAGGTGAACATAGAGCATGTTCAACCCCGGCGTGGTGCCCCAATGGCCGAGCAACCGCGGTTTGATATGTTCGCGCGTCAGCGGCTCTTTCAAGAGCGGGTTGTCGAGGAGGTAAATCTGCCCGACCGAGAGGTAGTTGGCAGCACGCCAGTAGGCGTCGATCTTCTGCAGCTCTTCGGCCGAAAGCGGGCCGCCTGCCGCAGCCTTGTTGCTTTCGGCGGGCTTCGGTCGTCGTTGGGTGGTGGTTGCCATATCTCGCTCCTTCGGGTCGGGGACGTTAGTTGTTCAAAAAGGCCGCTCAGGCAGACACTGCAATCACTGGCCAGCGTCTTTCTCCTCCGGCTGTTTCAGCCTGACGAGTATCCTTGTCTCTTGTTGATCGGGGCCGAAGTGAACGAGGACGGGTGCCTCGTCGTTCGTCAGGTTGTAGAGTCCGGTCTCGACGACCAGGTCGTTGTTCCCCTCGATCTTCATCGCCACGCGTTGCGTCTCTTTGTTGACGGCGCCCGAAATAGGCGTCACCCTGTCGGCCAGAAGGTCGTGGTAGTTGCCGCGAATCACCCCTTCTTTGTTGAGGGCGAGCTGCACCACCTTGTCGGTCTGCGTTTGATCCTCGCTGGCGACGACGGCAAAGATGCCCAGCGGCAGCCAGTCCTGGTTCTGTGGGGCCTGGCCGTCGGCCGCGATTTGGTTCGCCTGATCGTAATACTCTTCTGCCGTGGCTACCGGCTGCCCGTCGCTGTATACCGTTCCGTCTTCGTAGGCCACGTTGCCGCCGTAGTCGTAGTAGGCCGCCGATCCGCTGCTGCAGCCGCAGTACGGTCCGGCGACCGCCCAAGCTGCCGTGGCCCAGGCGGTCGAAACGAGCGCCCATTTGCCGGGAAACCAGGCGCCCGGATACCGTCCCCACCAGCCGCCGCCGTACCAATTCCAATGGGTGAAGGCGCCGTTGACGCCCCGCCAGAGGTTGCCGCCGACAAATTGGCCGTTGACAAAACTCGCGCCGCGGCCTCCCGAAACCACGTTGCCGCCCGGACCGACGATGGCGGTCGCCGAACCGATGCGCCCGGTTCCCCCCGCGCCGTAGCCGCCGCGCATGTTCACCGCCGTATAGCCGTGTCTGCCCTGCACGGCAGAAATGCTCCCACCCTGACGATAGCCCGAAGAAGTGGCCATGCCGCGGCTCACCTGGGCGCCTTGGGTGCCGCCTGCTCCGCGGAAACCGGACGCCGAGCCGCCGGCCACCGCCGAACCTCCCGCCCCGCTGACGCCGACCCCTCCGCCAACCTTACCGTACGTGCTGCCCCCCGCCGTCTCCACCTTGATGCCCCCTACGCCGGCGCCCACCGTGGCACCGGAGCCGGTGGTGGTGCTGCCGCCTCGACCGCCGACCGTAATTTCGGTGCCGCGCTGCGTGGTAAACGTGCGCGATTGCCCGCCGCTGGGAAGCTGCGAGGGGGTGTTGCCGAACGTGCTTGCCCTGGCTCCGGACGAGGGCATGTTCAAAAAGCTGTTGAGTTGCCCTGTCGAGGGCCGGTTAAACGCCCCTGCCGCGCCGATTCCCCCTGCCACTCCGATTCCCGCCGCGGTGCCAAGGGCCCCGCGCTGGCCGGCGGCCGCCACATTGCCAACTCCGGCCGCACGGCCGGGCGTTGCGGTCCGAGGCGCCGCCGCTCGGCTCATTGAAGGACTGCGATTCATGGCGGGCGACGAGGGCCGGGGAGCCGGGCGTGGCGCCGCACCCATGCGTGCGCCTCCGCCGTATCCGCCACCGCCAAAACCGCCGCCTCTTCCCCCACCACCAAAGCCGCCTCCTCCTCGTCCGCCACGTGCCTGAGCATTGAGCGGATGCAGTACGCATGAGACCGTGATGATAAGGAAGATGGCCGTTACGGGGCGAAAGGTATTCATGGCGATTTTCGCTGCTTGCTTCGAAGGGAACGGTCGCTTGAGCACGCGTTGAACGGCCGATAATTCGCACCTCGCCGAGACCGCCACCAAGACAAGCTCTTCAGCGTCGGCTCGCTGCGCCTTCCTTGGTTTGATTTCGGATGTGACGGCGGTCGCTGTTTCCGGCGCTGCGAACGCTCCAACTCTAACAAATTCTGCCAAACAAAAGAACTATCCTCAAAGGCGGCCGCCCACGAACCGCATTCCGGCGGCAGCCGTCAACTCACGGGGCACGGTTCTGCATTCCAGATCTCGCTGGCGTATTCAGAGATGGTCCGATCGCTGGAGAAACGTCCCGACATGGCCACATTGACGATCGACTTGCGAGTCCATTGGTCAGCATTGAGGTACAAGTCGCCGAGCCGCTCGTGAGCCTCGGTATACGACTTCAGGTCGGCGAGGTGCATGTAGTAATCGCCGGCTTCCAACAGGGTCTGGCGAAGCGGCACGAAAATGCCCCGTTCGTTTTTGCTGAAATGGTCGTTGAAGATCAGGTCGAGTGCCTGCCGCGTCTCGGGCTCATTCTGGTAGTGCCACCAGGGGCTGTACCAGCCGCGGCTCTCGGCAACCTGTTCGGCGGTGAGCCCGAAGAGGAAGAAGTTCTCTTCGCCGGCCTCCTCTGCCATCTCGATCGTCGCCCCGTCGCGGGTGCCGATCGTCAAGGCTCCGTTCATCATGAACTTCATATTCCCGGTGCCGCTCGCTTCGTAGCCGGCGGTCGAGATCTGCTCCGAAACGTCGCTGGCCGGAATCAGCCGCTCGGCAAGCGAGACGTTGTAATTGGGTAAAAACACGACCTTGATGCGATCACGAACGTCAGGGTCGGCGTCGATGACCGCGGATAGGTTGTTGATGAATTTGATGATCAGCTTCGCCAGCCGGTAAGCGGGAGCCGCCTTGCCGGCAAAAAAGAATGTACGCGGCGGCAACTTCAGGGCCGGATTAGCCCGTAGCCGGTTGTAAAGGACGACGATGTGCAAAGCGTTGAGAAGTTGTCGCTTGTATTCGTGGATGCGTTTGATCTGGCTGTCGAAGAGCGTGTCGGGATCGATCGTCTGGCCGCTCGATTCCTTGAGCCAGCCCGCGAATCGCTCTTTGGCAGCCTGTTTCGCCCGGCGAACGCGGAGGCGGAAGTCGCCATCGTCCGCCAGCGGCAGCAGTTGGCGCAACCGGGTCAGATCGGTGACCCAGCCGTCGCCGATGGCCTCGGTGATTAGTCGAGCCAGATCGGGATTCGCCAATAGCAGCCAGCGGCGCGGAGTGACGCCGTTGGTCTTGTTGTTGAATCGCTCGGGAAACATGGACGCGAAGTCGGCGACGACCCGCGTTCGCAGCAGGTCCGAATGGATGCGGGCCACGCCGTTGACGCTGTGCGAACCGACGATGGCAAGATGGGCCATCCGCACCTGGCGAGTCGAGCCTTCCTCGATGAGGCTCATCCTCTGAAGACGGCGTTCGTCGTCCGGATGACGCCCCTTTACGTCGTCCAGAAACCGGCGATTGATCTCGTAGGTAATCTCCAGCAAGCGCGGACAAAGCAGCTCGAAGAAGCGCACCGGCCATTTTTCAAGGGCCTCCGGCAGCAGCGTGTGGTTGGTGTAGGCGAGTGTGCGCGTGGTGAGATCCCAAGCTTCGTCCCAGCCCAGCCTTGCCTCGTCGAGGAGGAGGCGCATCAGCTCCGCTACGGCTAGGGCGGGATGCGTGTCGTTAAGCTGGACGGCAACCTTCTCGGGCAGGAGCCGCCAGTCGTCGTTGGTTTGCCGGAAACGGCCGACGAGATCGGTCAGAGAGCAGCAGACCAGGAAGTACTCCTGGACGAATCGCAGGGCCTGGCCGGCGGCCGTTGAATCGTCCGGGTAGAGGACGCGCGTCACGGTTTCTGCCACGACGCGGTCGACGATCGCGCCGACGAAGTCTCCCGAACTGAACTCACCGAAGTCGAAGAAGTCGGGCGATTCCGCCTGCCAGAGTCGCAAGGTGTTGATCGTGCGTCCGCCGTAGCCGACCACCGGACGATCATAGGGAACGCCGAGCAGGTGCGTGGCGCGGCCGGGGACGGCTCGGACGACGCCGTTTTCCAACTTAAAGGCGCAGCCAAGCGGCACTTTCACCGTCTCTCGCGGCCGGGCGACCTCCCAAGGATCGGGTTGGGCCAGCCAGTGGTCCGGCTGCTCGACCTGAAACCCGTCTTCAATCGTTTGCCGAAAGATGCCGTATTCGTAGCGGAGGCCGTACCCCATTGCGGGAATCTGCAGCGTTGCCAATGACTCGATGAAGCAGGCGGCGAGCCGACCCAGGCCGCCGTTGCCCAGGCCCGCGTCCGGCTCGGTCTCGATTACTTCTTTCCAGTCTTGCCGCGGATCGGACCGCAACTCGTCGCGGACGAACTGCTCGACTCCCAAATTGAGGATGTTGTTGATCAGCGTGCGCCCGATCAGGAACTCCATCGACAGGTAGTAGACCCGCTTGGGGTTCTCGCTGGTATACGCGTTTTGCGTTCTCAGCCATTGCTGCGCGAGCAGGTCGCGCAACGAGCGGGCCACCGCTTCAAATCGCTCACGCTGGCTGGCCTTCTCGGGCGAGATGTTGTGATCTAAGACGAGGTGGCGCTCGTAGCAGCCGTGATCGGGCTTGTCCGCGACAGACTCCCGCTGCGTCTCGGCCGGCTTCGATCTCTTCACGGTCGTACGGCGCGCCATGGCATGCTCCCTTTGTTCACCCCTCGCTACGATGGTTCAAGAGCTGTTTCAGTTTCACGGTAAAGCCGGCTTCTCTCGATGGTGCGAGGCCTAGTTCTTCGGCTTTTGCTCATACTGCTGCCGCGTTTCCTCGCTGATGAAGTAGATCGTTTTGCCGCCGACCTCGAGTTTCGCCCCCGCGGCAAATCTCGGGAAGCGCACCCTGGCGACAGGATCTTCCACCAGATGATCTTTCAGGTAATGACTGTTCTCGTACATCGCCGTATAAGCCTGCACGAAACTCATAATGCAGTCGTCGAGCCAGCGGCCGAGAGCCTCTTCGTCGATCTTCTCCAGCGGAAACTGCACTTCGCGGTGCGACTCGAACTTCATGAAGATCGGCAGGATGTCGAGGTCGTAAGTAAACACGACGTTTTCCAGTTCGGAATCGGCGGCCACCGAGAATTTCAACACCACGTGGGCGAGCTCGGACTCGACCTCAAATGTCGCCTGCCGTCGGCTTGGTACGATATGCGGAGTCACTTTGACCCGGTCGGCAAACCGATTGGCGAGTATCTCTAGCCTGCTGCGCCAAACATCGCGATGCGCTTCCAGAACCTGTTCCAGCTTTTCCTGACGCTGCTGCCGCTGTTGGTGGTGCTCGATGTGCTGCTTCTGCAATTCTTTGATTTTTCGCTCGGCTGCGGCGAACTCGGCGTCGATCCGTTGAGCAAGGGTGGTCGGCTCTGACATGTTTTTGCTCCTGTGAAAGCTCGCGAGCCCGGCCGCTCGTTCGAGGGTACAAGGTGATATGCAAACCGGAGGCCATTCGTGACCGCCGCAGCCCTCAAACATCACGTGACCGCGTTTTTCCGAAGTGAAGCAGGCCACGACGGCGGGGGGCTGTGCGAGATGGCACATCACGTCGTGCGAAACGGCGCGAGCG
This sequence comes from Pirellulales bacterium, assembly GCA_035550375.1. GTDB lineage: Bacteria > Planctomycetota > Planctomycetia > Pirellulales > JAICIG01 > DASSFG01. The sequence continues at coordinate 84,132 of DASZPH010000061.1, forward strand.
CATCCGGCCGAGGTATCAAGCCCGGGCCGCCCTTCAGTTCGCCATCGATGCGACCAGTCGTGCGAGCGACTCGTGGCTGACCTGAATCAGCCCTCTGCCAGGCTGATTCAGGTCGAGCGTGACGTAGCTCACGAGCGTCACGAGAATAAAAAAGCTCAACGTGCCGGTCAGATGCGGCCGCTGCGATACGCCCTGTTGCTGACCCATCAAAAACGCCGGTGCCACCGCGGCGAAGAAGAGCAACAGAACGATGCTCCAAGGAAGCCGGTCTCGGTAAGCGGCGAGCCACGAAGCGTTGTTGCTGGTCACGCCGTTCAACGTATTCGTCAAAGAAACGGCGATCGGCGTGTCCTGGCGGATCGCTTCGTCGACGATGGCGGTCATTTCTGTTTGCATTTCTTGCATCTCACGCAGTGCCTGTTGCAGAGTATCCTCCGATGGCATCCCTCGCGCAAGGGACAACTTGCGCTGAGCATAATCGCGGATGACGGCCTGCAACCTGCCCCGCGGAGGATCCTTCAGCAGGCTGGCGCACGTATAGAAATCTCCGATCGAGTTGCTGTCGCTGACGACCGCCGCGCGGCGTTGTTCGTGTCGGCCGAGCGACATCGAAAAGGTGAAGCCAAGCAAAAGACCGAGCAGCGCCATGCCCGCATCGGTGAACTTGATGCCGGGATCGGGCGAAAGCTCCGGAGGCAGTCTTCGCTGTCTCCACCAGCCGAGCCCCCAGCCGGCCACCATACCGACCGCGAATCCTAAGGCAACGAGCCACGGGGCGACGTGTTCGACGATGTTGCCCATCATTGGGTGATCCTATTCGTGCTCATCCGCACGATCCGTGGTGGTTTCTAGAAGCGGTAGCCCAACCCGACGTTGCTAAAGAACCCGGGCGTCTGATGGTTCAAACCCCATCCGACGCGCAATCCGAGCTCGAGATTCCTTGTCATGTGAACGTGGCCGCCCGTGCTGAAGTAGTGCTGGCTTTCCGCCGTCGCTTTGCCGGCGGACATGATCCCAAAATACTCAGCATGGACGTTCCAGCGCTTGCCCACCGGAACGTTGAGCACCGTCGAGGGCGCCCATTGATTGAAGCGGTCGCCTTGGTCGTTGGCGGTGGCGAAACGAACGGCGGAGCTCCATTGCCAGCCGTTGGGCAGCGTCCAGCCGAAAATCTCCCCCACCGTAGGGCGTGAAACGTTCGATGGTCCCGACGTCGGCGTGTAACCTTCCAGCAGCAGGGAACTGGCCGGCAGCCACCCGGACTGCCGCGTCGTCCGGAGTTTGAGGCCGTACATGATCTCGCTTGTCCGTTCGACGAAAAAGTCCTCGTCGCCGAAATCGACGTTCGAGACCGCGCTGGTCGGACCGCCAGCCGCGTAGTTCCAGCCGAGGCGCAGCTCCAGGCGATCTGTAACCCCGCGACGCAGCACCATCTCGGGAAACGAGTAGGCGTTGGGTGTGATCCGATTGTCGATAAACGAGTAAGAGGCCTCGATCTGCGTGCGCCGCAGGTCAACCGTGGTCACGGCCGGCGTGAACGAATCGCGGTCGGTCTCGATCTCGTTCCCCGGAGGCGCCGCCTGGTTCGCTGCGCCCAGTTGTCCCAGCGCGGTGATGGGGGTTAACAGAATCGCAATCGTCGCCAGCGAAGACCGCTTGAGATTCATATTCGCTTGCTCAGACGATGCGCAAGGGTGCCGCCGCCCCTGCAGAGCTTATCGACAAGGCGTAGGAATGGAGAAAATCCGCTGCGCAGATTTGCCAGGCCCAAAACCGCGGGCGTCGTCGAGTTTAACGAGCCTACCGTTCAGGAAAGCTGCGAAGGCACTCCGCGAGAACACACGGAAATGATACCGCCGCGAGACACACCCCTCCGACGTGCAAACTTTCACGAACGGTCCTGGGAATCATCACCAGAAGCCAAACCCCCAGCCGTACTGCGGGTAGCTTACGACGTTGGGATATTGCCGAACGCCGCTGGGATGGTAAGGGCTGCTGGCGGAGGCGGCGCCGCGGTCGAGGGTCCGCTGCCGCTCTTCGGATTCCTGGCGCTGTTCGGCCCGCAAACCGGCGATGCGAGCCTGACGGGCTCGGTCTAGCGCCGCCGTTTGATTCTGCGCCGCCGAACGTTTCTCTTCCAACAGGTCAAGCTGTTCTCGCAGTTGCGCGGCGGTGAGCCGGGCCACGTCAGGGTATTGGATATCCATTTTCTTGCGATACGCGGGGGCCGCGGCCGCCAGGTTTGCCGCGACCCAGTCAAGGATGTCGCGGCCCTCGGGGCCGAGCAACATCACAAGCTTGGCGTCGAGATCTTGACGAAAGGCTTCGAGCTCGTCGGCCGACATCTTTTCCACGCGGCCCATCACCTGGTTTCGGATCCCCTCGATCTCTTTCTTGGAATACATCGTTTGTATGGACAACCACTGGTCGAGTCCGGCCAGGGTATTCCTCCACAGCTCGCTTTTGAGAATCAGATCTCGCCTCACCCGGTCGCGTTGGTTGCCGTCGCGCTGGTTACGGTCCGTCTGCTTGGCCGGCGGGTCGGCAGCGATCGCCGGTTGCCAGAACCCGATCGACGCGCCTGCCACCACCAGAATCAACCCGATCTGCTTCAGCATCATTCGCTCGAAGGTGAAAGTCATGGAATAGTGGTCGTCCGGGTCATGCGCACTTTTAGCTCGGGCACGGGTTCGCCCTCCACCTCGCCGTTGCTGGACTCCCAGGTGAACGCATCGTTCCCGTCCTGCGCGAGGACGTTGGTGCCCGTCGCACGGCTTCCGTCCGGCAACACGCTCTCGGCCTCGACAATCCACCGGTCGTCTTTATGAAACCACAAGCCGACGCCGTGTCCCCCCTCGGAATCGAAGGTCCACGACTTGACCTGTCCCTCCCTGGCGTCCCAGCCGATGCGCTGCGTTACGTGCAGCGGCTCACGTCCCGGCAGCCGGACGTCGATCTCCCGCAAAAGAAAGTTCTTGTCGTTGCTCCATCTGCAAGAAAGGCGAACCGTCTTGCCGTCATCGTCTGAAATCCAGTCGCCGACCATCCAACCCAGGTCGCGCAAGTGATCGTTATGTGTGGGGGTCGCCACGGCCGATTCCCGGATGCCATCGAGCAGCCACTTTCCTTTCTGCCGCACCCAAATCGCGGTGTAACGGTGGTTGAGCGATCCGCTGAGAACACCCGGCACGTTGCTCAATCGCCCGTCTTCGACCGCCACGTCGGGCGTGACGAAATGAATCGACTCGATCGTGACCGTAATCTTTCTTGGTTCGCCTTCGTCCCGTTCGCCCTTTGCCTCATGCGCGAGGCTACGGCCGTTGACGGCGTGTCCCCCCTCGTCCACGTAAGTGCCTTCGGCCGTCCAAAACGACGCGATTTCGTTGGCGTCACCGCGCTTGATCGCAGCGATATACTCCTTACCACGCTCGCGAATGGCCTCCTCGTCAGTAGGGGCCGCGGCACGCTCCTGGCCGAGCGCCGTGACCGAGGTTACGACCACGGCGACGGCCGACGCCAGAAAGGCCAGCCGAGATAGCCTAGGACAGCGAATGCCGAAGTGCCTCATCGCTCATGATTCCTGAAGAAGGCGGCGTGTTGATTCCGGTAGCTTTGATCGTTGAGAAATCGAGTATCCTTGCTTGCAGCGCAAAATACAATCCGCTGAATTGCCGAAATTAATTCTGACGCAGGCATCAAACTCGCGGAAAATCGACGCGGCAAGCCCCAGCGTGCGTTAAAGCACAGTCTGTATTCCCGGGAGCGATCCCAATGACCATTGATCGGTGGGTGAACTCGCTCATCGTCATCACACTGATTGAGATGATGATTGCCATCGGGTTGGGGGTGGCCGCGACGGACGTTGTCGTCGCCGCCAGAAGGTGGCAACTGACGTTGCGCGCCGCGGCGGCGAATTATCTGCTGGTGCCGGCCGCGACGATCGCCTTGCTGCGGCTCTATCACGCAACCCCGATGGTGGCCGCGGGCTTTCTCATTCTGGCGGCCTGCCCGGGCGCCCCCTACGGCCCGCCCTTCACGGCGATCGCCAAGGGAAACGTCGCCACGTCGGTCGGTTTGATGGTGATTCTCGCGTCGTCGTCGGCGATCGTCGCTCCGCTGTTGCTGAGCGTCTTGCTGCCGCTGGTCTCCAGCGACGTCGAACTACGAATTGAGGCAACGCGGCTGATCGCGACGCTGTTCGTGACGCAACTTCTACCGCTTTGCGCCGGGCTCGGCCTGCGCGTCTGGCGGCCGAAGCTGGCGGCGAAGATGCAGCCGCCGGCAAGCCTGCTAAGCAAGATCTTCAATCTCGTGACCATCGGCCTGATCCTGGCCACGCGATACCAGACGTTCTTGCAGATCCGATTGGCCGCCTTCGCCGGCATGCTGCTGTTGTTGATCGCCAGCCTTGGCGTCGGATGGCTACTGGGAGGCAGCACGCGAGACGACCGAAGGGCGATGGCGCTCACCACCGCACTGCGAAACGTCGGCGTCAGCATGGTGATTGCGGCGGGAAGTTTTCCCGGCACGCCGGCGCTGACCGCGGTGCTGGCTTACGCCCTGGTCGAGCTTGCCGGCTCGCTCGCGCTCGCTTTGTGGTGGGCACGACGGGCACGTGGATTAGAAGCGGCCGGTACCCTATACTGATCCGGCAGAAGAGCCCTCTCAGCGGGCCATCGCCTAGTTTTGGAGTAATCATCCCATGCTTTTCGGCGGCCGCGTAGCCATCACATGGGCGGTTGCGGTAATCTTCGTGGCAGCGGGCTGCGACCGCAAACCGCCGACGCTGGAAGCCACGCCGGCACCGACGGTCACGATAAGCCAGCCGATTGAGCGCGAGATCAGCGACGAGCATCAATTCACCGGGCACACCGAGGCAATTCGCGCGGTCGATGTCCATGCGAAGGTGAGCGGGTTCATCGATCAGGTGGGTTTCAAAGACGGCGACATCATTAAGGAAGGAGATTTGCTGTTCCAGATCGATCCCCGGCCGTTCGACGCGGACGTCGCCCGCGATGAAGCGGCCCTGGCGGCGGCCAAGGCCCGATCCAAACGCACCGTCGCCGACCTGGCCCGCGCCAAGGAACTGATCAAGGGAAAGAACATCAGCCAGGAGCAGTTCGACCAGGTCTACGCCGATGAAGCCGAAGCGGCGGCCGCGGTGCAACAAGCCGAAGCGAGCTTGACGACGGCCCAACTCAACCAAGACTATGCCAAGATCACGGCGGCCGTGGGCGGCCGCGTCAGCCGAGCCAACATTACCAAAGGCAATTTTGTGTTTGGCGGCGCCGGCAATGCCACGCTGCTCACGACTATTGTTCCCATCGATCCGATCTATGCCTATTTCGACGTCGACGAAGCGATCTACCTGGGCGTCGCACGCAGGGCCCGCGACCCCGACCGCACCCCGCCGACGGTCGAGATGCAGCTCGCGAATGAGACCGGCTTCCCCCATCGCGGGCGGATCGATTTCATCGACAACAAGGTCGACCCCGCCACGGGCACCATTCGCGTGCGGGCGGAGTTTCCCAACGCCGACGGCGTGATCACGCCCGGCTTGTTCGTCAAAGTCCGAGTTCGCTCGCCAGAGAAGCGGCCGGCGCTGTTGGTGACCGACCGGGCCGTGGGCATGGATCAAAACCGCAAGTACGTGCTCGTCGTCGGCGCTGACAACAAAGTCGAATACCGCGAGGTGATCACTGGGCCGCTGGTCGACGGCCTACGAGCCGTCGAAAAGGGGCTAAAACCGGGCGACTGGGTGATCGTAAACGGCCTGCAGCGCGCCCGGCCCGGCGCCCCGGTTGACGCCCAGAAATCACCCATGCCTCTGCCCCCCGAGGCAGAAGAGCAGCCCGCTGTGGAGACTGCATCGGCGGAGGGACGCGATGCAGCGTCCCCCCTCCCCACGGGAGAAGGCTAGGGTGAGGGCCGCCGGAATGGCTAACGGTGTCGCCCGCCTGCTGCGACTCCGGAGCCACCGAGACCATGGAGCAGGCCAGCCTGCATATCTGTCTGTCCCCTAATCTTTCTGTCATCACGTCCCGTGATATGAACGTGTCCGCGTGCCAGACAGAGAAATGAGCGACAGAAAAATCGATTAAGAACAAGACGGTCTTGAGCGGGGCAAAGAAATCCAGCGTCAACAACACAGAGCAACCATAACCCGCCCTGAGCTCGACCGCGTCCAGAAGGGGCAGGATAAGAGCCGAAAGTAGGGCGGACCGCCCTCACCCCGGCCCTCTCCCGGAGGGAGAGGGAGTACGTTTATGTTTTCACGCTTTTTCATCGACCGGCCGATCTTTGCGGCGGTGCTGTCGATCGTGACGGTGATCGCCGGCACGATCGCCGTGATTGCGCTCTTGCCGACGTCGCTTTATCCGGAGGTCGTGCCGCCCGTGGTGCAGGTTACGGCGAGCTACCCCGGCGCGAACGCCCAGGTGGTTGCCGATACGGTGGCCGCTCAGATCGAACAGCAGGTAAACGGCGTCGAGCGGATGCTCTACATGTCTTCGCAGTGCACGAACGACGGCAACATGACGCTCGACGTCACCTTCGAACTGGGCACTAACGTCGACATTGCCCAAGTGCTGGTGCAAAACCGCGTGGCCATCGCCGAGCCGCGCTTGCCCGAAGCCGTGAAGCAGCAAGGCGTAACGACCAAGAAGAAATCGCCCGCCATCTTGCTGGTGGTGAACCTGTTCTCGCCCGACGGCCGATACGATCAGCTCTACCTGAGCAACTACATGACCGTCCAGATCAAAGACGCGATCGCCCGTTTGAAAGGCGTGGGAGACGTCAAGATTACCGGCGCCCGCGATTACAGCATGCGGCTCTGGCTCGATCCAGCCCGGCTCGCGACCCGCAGCATGGACGCGAGCGACGTGGTGCAGGCCGTCCGCGAGCAGAACGTGCAGGTGGCCGCCGGCCGAATCGGTTCCCCTCCGGTGGCCGCGGGCACCGACTTCCAATACGCGGTCAACACGCTGGGACGGCTTGAGTCGCCCGAGCAGTTCGAGCAGATCATCGTCAAGACGAATTCCGACGGCACGGTCGTGCGTCTGCACGACGTCGGCCGCGCGGAATTGGGCGCGCAGAACTACGACGTCGATTCCAATCTCGACGGCAAGCCCGCCATTTCGCTGCTGGTGTTTCAGTTGCCCGGCGCCAACAGCATCGACGTGGCAAACCGTGTGCGCCGCGAAATGGAGTTGCTCAAGCAACGGTTTCCCGAGGGGATCGAATACGGCATCTATTACGACACGACCGACTTCGTGCGCAAGAGCCTGGAAAGCGTCGTTCACACGCTCTTCGAGGCGTTCGTGCTCGTTTTTATCGTCGTGCTGGTGTTCTTGCAGAGCTGGCGGGCAACGATCATTCCGCTGCTGGCCGTGCCGGTTTCGCTCGTCGGTACGTTCGCCGTCATGCAGTTGCTCGGCTTTTCGCTGAACAACCTGTCGATGTTCGGACTGGTGCTGGCCATCGGCGTCGTGGTCGATGACGCGATTGTGGTGGTCGAAAACGTCGAGCGTTGGATCGAGCACGGCTATACGCCGCGAGAGGCTTCCTACAAGTCGATGGAAGAGGTCACGGTCGCCGTGATCGCCGTGGCGTTTGGCTTGAGCGCGGTGTTCATCCCCGTGGCCTTCATCTCGGGCATCACCGGGCAGTTTTATCGGCAGTTCGCTTTGACGATCGCCGTCTCGACGTTGATCTCGGCCTTCAATTCGCTCACGCTCAGTCCGGCCTTGACCGCCTTGCTGCTCAAGCCAAAGACGGCCAAGCGCGATCCGTTGACGTGGCTGCTCGACACGGCGTTTGGCTGGTTCTTCCGAGGCTTCAACCGCGTGTTCGAGTGGACGACCAACGTCTATGGTCACCTCGTTACCTGGTGCATTCGTGGGGCCGTGGTCTCGCTGGCGGTCTACGCGGGTTTAATCGCCCTGACGTGGCTGGAGCTGACAACGACACCTGTCGGCTTCATCCCTCAGCAAGATCAGGGCTACTTGTTTATCAACGCTCAGTTGCCCGACTCGGCGTCGCTGGAGCGCACGTCGGCCGTTTGCGACAAACTGACCGAACTGGCTCTTAAGACGCCAGGAGTCGATCACACGGTCGGCCTGCCGGGCTACTCGATGGTCAACGGCATCAACCTGGCCAACGTGGCCTCGGTGATTTTGGTGCTCAAGCCGTTTCACGATCGTGAGAACGATCCGGCCCAAAGCGCGGAGAACATCATCGCCAGCTTGCAACGCCAGACCCGCGACGTTCAGGAAGCGCTGGTGGGAGTCTTTAACGCGCCGCCGATCCAGGGGCTGGGCACGACGGGCGGATACAAACTCGAAGTGCAGGACCGCGGCAGCGCGGGACTGCCTGCCCTGGAAGGTACGACGCTCAACATGATCGACACGGCGCGCGGCCAGCCGGGCGTCCTCGGGGCGGTCACGAGTTTCCGTGCCAACACGCCCCAGCTTTACGTCGACGTCGACCGCACGAAGGTCAAGAATATGAACGTCGCGCTCGACGACGTCTTCGATACGCTCCAGATCTATCTCGGCTCGGCGTACATCAACGACATCACGTTCCTCGGCCGCAACTGGATGGTTTATGCGCAGGCCGACTCCCAGTTTCGCCGCCGGCCGGAAGACATCGTCCAACTGAAAGTGCGAAACCGCAATGGCGACATGGTGCCGCTCGGCACGATGGTTAATGTGAAGGAGATTGGAGGGCCGGCGGTCTACAATCGTTACAACATGTTCCCCGCCGCCGAGATCAATCTGGTGGCGACGCCGCAGGTCAGCTCGAGCCAGGTGATCGACATGGTCGACCAGGTCGCGAAGAAAGACCTGCCCCTGACGATGGACTACCAGTGGACTGACCTGACCTACCAGCAGATTCTGGCCGGCAACACGGCGATCTATATCTTCCCGTTGTGCGTGCTCTTCGTTTTCCTCACGCACGCGGCCGAGTACGAAAGCTGGACCCTGCCGTTGGCGATCATTTTGATCGTTCCGCTGAGCGTGCTCTTTGCCCTGGTGGGCATCAACCTGCGCGGCATGGACAACAACATCTTCGCTCAGATCGGCTTTGTGGTGCTGATCGGCCTGGCGGCGAAGAACGCCGTGCTGATCGTGGAGTTCGCCAAGCAGCAGCGCGAGCACCACGGCGCGAACCGCCGCGACGCGGCAATCAACGCCGCCAAGTTGCGCCTGCGGCCGATCTTGATGACTTCCTTCGCCTTCATTCTCGGCGTCGTTCCGCTAGTGCTCGCCAAAGGGGCCGGCCACGAGATGCGGCAGCAGCTTGGCACGGCGGTGTTTAGCGGCATGCTCGGCGTGACTCTTTGTGGCATCTTCTTGACGCCCGTGTTTTACGTGGTGCTTCAGGCCCTTTCCGACCTGTTCGCGAGCGGCCATCCGCCAGCGCCGCCCAAGCACGAACCGGTCGACGAAGAACCGCTGGCGATACCGGCGGGTTGATAGCCCAAGAAATCGCCACCAGCCACCGCGCGTCGTTTAATTTAACCGGTAGCCAACGGCGCCCGCGAGGTGGAACGGCCAGGCAAGCTCCCACCAACCGTTTGACGTGCCGCGCCAACGGGCGGACCATCTGGGGTATCAGCGCCCGCTGGCGCCGCTAGTTAGCAATTAAACGATGGTAGCTCGGAGTCCTCCGCCCTTACGGCTCCAAAAACGCCCGCAAGCTGGCCCCTTGCTTCGACGCCCGCAGTTTGTCGACCGCGCGACGCTCGATCTGTCGCACACGCTCGCCGGACACGCCGAGTAGTTTTCCTACCTCGTCGAGCGTGCGGAATTGGTTGTCGGTGAGCCCAAACCGCAACTCGATCACTTGGCGCTCCCGGTCCTTCAGGCCGACCAGAACCTGGTTGACGAGCTGGCACAGCGCCTTGCGGTTCAACTCGCTGGCCGGTTCGTCGTGCTGCTTGTCTTCGATCAACTCCCCCAGCGTCCCCTCGATTCCCGGCGCCGCCAGGTCGAGCGAGAGGAAGGGACGATCGAAGCTCAGCAGCACCTCCGCGTCGTGCCTCTCCAGTCCGCAGGCTTCGACTTCCTCTTCGACGGTCGGGGAGCGGCCGTGCTGCTTGACCCACTCGTTGCGTGATTTGTGCAGCCGGTGCAGCGAGCGCAGCTTCTCGCGGGGCAGGGTGATCATCCCTTGTTGCTCCGCCAGCGACCGCACGATCGCTTGCTTGATCCACCAGGTGGCGTAGGTCGTGAAACGGTAGCCCAGGGGCTCAAATTTATCCGCGGCTCGCAGCAGCCCCGCGTTGCCTTCCTGGATCAGGTCGAGCAGTTCCGGATCGTCGCGCGTGTAGTGTTTGGCGATCGAGACGACCAGACGCAGGTTGTGCCTCGCCAGGCGGTGCTTGAGCGCGTCGTACCGGGACAAGAGGGCGCTCGTGAGCAGAATCCACCGCCCCAGTGCCCGCGGCCGCATCCCGGCCAGCTCGACCAAACGAGCCAGTTCTCCCTGCAACTCCGCCTGGCGATCGCCGGCCGAGGGTATCGTCTGCTCGAGCTGCTGCATCCGTTCGTGGATCGCGCGCAACCGCTGCCAGCACGCATAAACCATTTTTAACCTCAGTTTCGCCTGCCAGACCAGGGTGGCCGCCTCGCGGCAACGGGCCTTCAGACGGCGGGCGTAAGGCTGCCAGGCGACCGCGGGCGATCCGCCCAGACGCGTGGCGTCGTGCCGGTTGCGGGCCACAAGGCGCTCCAGCCGCCAGACCACGTGGGGAAGACCGGCCGTGATCTCCCGATATTCCGCGGCGTCAAAGACCGTGGTTTCCAGAACTCGATCGGCCCGCGATCGGCCTTGGCTGACATCGCGCAGGAGGTCCGTCGCCCCCAGGACCATGTAGTGGTTACCCAGCAGCGCGCGGCGCAGGCGCCGGCGCACGTCCTGCAACTGGCGGGCGATCGCCGTCTCTTCTTCAGCCGAGAGGAGCGGATACCTGCGAAGTTGGTCGAAGTAGTCCCGCAGGGGATCGGCACGGGTGCCGCGAGCGGCGTCAAAGCGGGTGATCGAGCGGCGGCGTTTGGTTTTGAGTAGCTTCGTCATATGATGGCCTCCTTTTTGCCCTCCACCACGAACGCGACGAATCACGCCCAACCCCGCAGAAAAAATCGGCGTTTCCGGAAAAAAGCCGGCGTTTGCGATTCCGCGAGCTTTTTTGAGGCACGGCGGTCCTCCTGAGCTACCGACGCCGTCGGGCGTGATAGAATGGCCGGTTGGTTCGCGAGGCTTTGCCCGTTCTTCCAGACGGGCGCCCTTTCGGAGAGTCGCGATGGCTTTAGACCGAGCCCGGCGCGCCAAACAGCCGACGCCGGAATGTTCCGACCCACGCGCCCGCCCGGTCGACGAGCTTGTGCCGTTGATCTACGACGAGCTGCGGCGCGTTGCCGCCCGCTATCTTCGTCGCGAAGCGCCGGGCAACACGCTGCAGCCGACCGCGCTGGTGCACGAGGCGTTTGTCAAGCTGGCCGGACAGCAGCGCGTCGACTGGCAGGGGCGGACGCACGTGCTTGCCATCGGCGCCAAGGCCATGCGGCGGATCCTTGTCGACCATGCCAAGCGCAAGCGTCGCGTGAAGCGCGGGGGTGGATTGAATCGGATCCAGCTCGATGAGGCGACGGCCCTTTCGCCAGAGCGCGACGAAGATCTGCTCGCCGTGGACGAGGCGCTCGATAAGCTGGCGGCCATCGACGAGCGGCAGGCAACGATCGTCGAGCTGCGGTTCTTCGGCGGAATGACGGTGGAGGAAGTCGCGCAGACGCTCGGCATCTCGAAGCGCACGGTGGAGAGCGAGTGGACGATGGTCCGCGCCTGGCTGCGGCGCGAGCTGGCGAAGGACGATCCCTCGTGAGCCGCGACCTCTATGCACGAGCCAAGAGCGTTTTTGTCCGCGCCGTCGATCTGCCGGCAGGGGCGCGCCGAGCGTTTGTCGAGCAAGAATGTCGCGGGGACGCGGCGCTGCGCGCCGAGGTGGAATCGCTCCTGGCGCACCATCACACGCAGACGCTGATCGCCTCCCTCTCCACCACGGCGCCGCTGAGAGCGGCCAAGACACCGGCAAGCGAAGTCCGTTCGTTGTTTCGCCGGGCGGCGTCCGCCGTCGTGCGTCTGCGACCGCAAGGACAAATGGCACTTGGCGCGCTTGCAGCCATGCTTTTGTCGGCGGCCATGGGAGTGTGGGTCCACAGCGGCACGGAAGCAACGCTTCGGCAGATCCTTGGCGAAAAGCTTCGCGGCATGCTCGACGCCGACGTGGCTGCGGTCGATCTCTGGGTGCAGAGCAAGAAGGCGCGCGTCCGTGAATGGGCGAGTGACCGGACCCTGTGCGACCGAGTGGCCGAGTTGTTGCGCAGCCAGGCGAGTGACGCAAGCCAGAGTGGACCGGCGTCGCTGCAAGCCAGGCTCGACGAGTTGGCCGAGGCGCATCCCGATTTTATCCTTTGGGATCGCACCCAGACGGTCGTGGCCGATTCGTCGCGGCAGGACGACGCCGTGGCGCGCAGCGCGACGCCGCTGGGTGCCAGGCTGCTGAGCCACGTTTTCCACGGAGAGACGGTCCTCTGCATCGAGCGTCCCTCCCAACCGCTTTTTCGCCCCGGCCAGGCGCCCGCCGACGCTCCGCTGCTTTCGATCCTCTGCCCTGTCGAAGGCGACGACGATCGGATCGTGGCTGCGTTGATGATCCGCAACATCGACCGTGACGGCGAACTGGACCGAATCCTGGGGTACGTCCACACGGGCGAATCCGGGGAATGCTACGCCTTCGACCGCGAGGGGATCATGCTCACCGAAAGCCGTTTCAACGAGCAACTGGTGCGCATCGGACTGATTCCGCCCAATGCCAAGGCGCGCTCGGCCACGGTGGTGTCGTTGCGCGATCCGGGGGCCGATCTCACGGCCGGCTACAAGCCTGATCGCCCTTTTGCGGTTTGCCCGCTGACAAGCATGGCCGCTCACGCCGTGGCCGGAGAAGACGGCATCGACCTGGACGGCTATCGAGACTATCGCGGGGTGGAAGTGATCGGGGCCTGGAAATGGCTGCCGAAATACGAGTTCGGCATGGCGATCGAAATCGACCGCTGGGAAGCCTACGCGCCTCTCAAGTACCTCGACATTGCTTTTGGGGTCCTGCTCGTGGTATTGGGCGCGACCTTGGCGGCCGTCGCCTTCTCCTGGCTTTCGATCGCCCGTTTGCGGCGCGAAGTGAGCGCGGCGCGGCAGCTGGGCCAATACACGCTCGAAGAGTTGATCGGCGAGGGAGGGATGGGACAGGTCTATCGCGCCCGGCATTTGCTCCTCAAGCGACCGACGGCCGTGAAGGTGCTCAAACCCGATCTGAGCACCCCGCAAATGCTGGCCCGCTTCGAGCGGGAGGTACAGCTCAGCAGCCAGTTGACGCATCCCAACACAATCGAGATCTTCGATTACGGCCGCACGCCCGACGACGTGTTTTACTACGCCATGGAATACATCGACGGGCTGAACCTCGCCCAGGTCGTGGCTCTCACCGGGCCGCTGCCAGCGGCGCGCGTGGTCCACATCCTGCGGCAAATCTGCGGATCGCTGCGCGAAGCGCACGCGTTGGGTCTGCTGCATCGAGACATCAAGCCGCAGAACATCATGCTCTGTTGCCGCGGCGGCGAGTCCGACGTGGTGAAAGTGCTCGATTTCGGTCTGGCCAAACGGGTTTCAAGCGATAAGACGACGGGTGCGACGAGCGGCACGGGCCTGGTCGGAACGCCTCTGTACATGTCGCCCGAGCGATTGCTGTCTCCCGGCACGGTCGATGCCCGCAGTGACATCTACTCCGTGGGAGCGGTCGGCTTCAAACTACTGACTGGCGAAGATGTTTTTTTTGCCGACAACGAGAGCACGATTCTGGCTCAGATCGTCGAAGGCCCGATTCCCCGGCCCTCCGAGCATGCGGCGATCGATGTGCCGCGGGAGCTCGACGACTTGATCGCCTCCTGTCTCTCCAAACGGTCCGACGACCGCCCCGCCAGCGCGGCGCACTTGCTGGCGGCCCTGGACGCGATGAGCCTGAGCGGCCGCTGGAGCCAACAAGAAGCGTTCGAGTGGTGGCGCACGGTCGGCGGATCAGCCGCCGCAGGACCGGATGCAGCCGAGCAACTAGCTGCCCGTGCCGAATCCCGCGTTGGTGAGGCTGGTTTGGATGCCGCCCCAGAACCCGCCAGCCTGGCCCCCGACGGCCCCGATCGACGAGATAACGGCGATCAGGATGAGCGCCAGCATGACGGCATACTCGACGGCGGTGGCAGCTTCTGAGTCCAGCAGGAATCGGCGCCAGAATGCCATGGTCGACCTGCGTCCGGGAAACCCGTTGATGACGAAACCAAGAACCGTCCGCGCTGGCGAAGGTCACGATGACCTACGGAAGTGATTGCCAGCTACACTGGAAACCTAGCTCGCAATCGAGGGGGAGTCAAAAGGCGACGGCTTGAAGCAGGAGGCCGTCGAATGGCCTTCTCGGCCGAAACGCAGCCCAGCGGAACGTGGAGTCGGCGCCTCCGGGAGTTGCGCTCTACTTTTGATGGGGCAAGATTCCCTTCATCTCTTTCGTCCCAGTCGACCCGCGCGGTGCGCACGCGACCCCACGAATCCTTGCCCGACCGCTGGCGAAGGCCGCGGCCCGGCAGGGCAACGCAATACACCCAGACCCCAGTAAATGGAGCTTGTTGTGGCTGATCTGACGGCAACCCGTTGGTCGGAATCGCTGCAGGGCAGGTGGCCCCAAGGCGAACTCGAAGAACGCACCGATTGCCTGGTGTGTATCTATCCGCCTGAGCGGCTGGGCAGCATTGCTAAACTAACCGACCGCGAATTCGTCATCGGGCGTGACTCCGCGTGCGATCTCGAACTGCCCGACGAGTCGGTCTCGCGGCGCCACGCGGTGTTGCGCCCCGCGATGGACTGCTACCTGTTGATCGATGTTGGCAGCACCAACGGAACCTACGTCAACGAGATGCCCATCTCGGCGCAGCGGATTGAATCGGGCGACAGGCTGCGATTCGGAAACCAGATCTTCAAGTTCCTCTCGACCGACCGTTTCGAGGCCGAGTTCTTTGAAACGGCCTACCGGTTCATGACCACCGACGGGCTCACGCAGATCTACAACAAGCGGTATTTGATGGAGGTGGCCGACCGCGAGTTGCGTCGCGCCTCGCGCGCGAACATTCCGTTCTCGGTGCTCATGATCGACGTCGACTATTTCAAGTCGATCAACGACGACCACGGCCACCTGGTGGGCGACGAAGTGCTGATTGAACTGGCCCGACGTCTGCGGTCGGTGCTGCGCGGGGGCGAGGTGTTGGGCCGTTACGGAGGGGAAGAATTCTGCCTCCTTCTACCCGACACGGGCCAGGAGGAAGCGCGGCAAACCGGGGAGCGTCTGCGCGCCGTGGTCGCCGAAAGGTCTTTCCGCTACGACGGCAAGGAGCTTGCCGTTACGGTGAGTATCGGGGCGGCCACGGCTGAACCGGCGGCCCAGATGACGGCAACCCAGACGACGGCAACCCAGACGACGGCGGCCGATTTGATGGCCGCCGCCGACGTTCAACTCTACGCTGCCAAGCGCGCCGGCCGAAATCGGGTGTGTGTCGGAGTTGGCGTACCAGCGGGCGTGCAGGGCGGATGATTCACCGGCTTCCGCCCCGGGCCGGCCATGACGTACCGTCCCGCCATGGCACGGCCGGAGCAAGCGGTTTTCACCGCACCGCCTCGTTCAGCATTCGGGTGTTGGGGATGCTGTGGCGGTTGAGCAGGCCGTCTTCCTCCGTCTCGACGACCGTGGCCACGGTCCCCACCTCGCGGATGATTCCCTCCATTCCGGCCACGTGAATCCGGTCGCCGGCGTGCATCCGCTGCCGCAGATAATAGCCGGCCAGAATACCGGCCATCACGTCGCGGCCACCCAGGCCGAACGCGAGTCCGCAGCCCAACGAGAGACCGGCCGCCGCCAGCAGGATCAGCTCCTTCAGCAGTCCAAATTCGATGTGGAGTTGGTCGAAGGCGCCGATAAAAGTCATCAGTGCCAACACGTAGTAAACGGCGTCCGCCAACGTTTCGGCATAGGTGATGCCGACCCGATCGGCGCCGGTCGCGACAACTCCGCGTAAGAAGCCGGCCACCAGCAACCCCACGACGACCACGACCGTGGCCACGAGCAGGTTGGGAATGTAGGCCACGATGCGCTCCATTGCGGCCGATACGGCACCGAGGCCGAGGATATTGAATCCGGCCGCCAGGAAGACGCACATCGTCAGCCAGAAAACGATCTGACCGATAATCGAGGGCACGCTGCGGCCGATGCCGACCTGCTTCATCGAAGCGGCCAGCCCGCTGCGTTCGGCTGCCGTCTGCAGGCCAAGCGACTGGCTGAGCGCCACGCTGAACCGGTCGAGCACGCGGGCCACGATGTAGCCGACGACGACCACGACGAGCATCGCCACCAAGTGCGGTAAGAGGTTGACGATGTCGCCGAACGCCCGATCGAAGCTGGCGCGTAGCGCTTCTTCCCAAGTGTGAAAATTCTGCAGGTTAAGACCCGACATGGTTGTTCTCCCGTATTTCTATGGCTGTTGTTCTGTTCGTGGTTCTCTTTCCTCCGCCGCCGGATACTTTCCCGACGACGTATAAAGGGCGGCGGCCGCCAGGGCCCGTGCGAACTCCGCCAGAGCACAGGGCAGGGCGAGGCAGGCAAATTCCGTGAGTTGGCCCACCACAAGCGTCCGATTCAGCCGCTGGTGCACCGCGCGGTCGAAATCGGCAGGCAACGGCGGAACCGTTGCCTGAGCTAGCTGCTCAAGCGGATCGTGCGTCATGCTGTATCCTCGCCACTAAAAGCTCTGTTGCCGCTCACGGCCGCGGGGTCACGTGAGAAATGAGAATTCCTGTTGGATTTTTTCTTTTGCCCGGCTCACGCGCATCTTGCAGGCCGCCGCCGACAGGCCGAAGATCTCGGCCAACTCCTCATAGCTATAGCTCTCGCAGTATTTCAGGATCACCAGCGCCCGGTCCTCTTCGTCGAGACACTCGAGCATTTCCCGCACGTCGAGAGAAAGGCCGGGCTGCGTCGGCTCGCCGGGGGGCAGTTCGCTCTTGGCGGCGGCCGTTTCGTGACGCCGACGGCGTCCCCGGCCGCGGCGGAACATGAGGCACGTTCGCACCGTGATGCCGTGAACCCAGGTGGAATACTTGGAATGTCCGTGAAATCGGCCGCGCTGTGTGAAGAGCCGCACGAAGACTTCCTGGGCGGCGTCCTGAGCATCGTCGGCGTGGCCCAGCAGGCGAAAGCAGATCCGCCAGACTCGCTCGCGGTAGCGCTTCGTGAGTTCGACGAAAGCGGGGCCGTCCGACCCTTCGCGCGCGGCTTCACCGGCGAGCGTTTCGTCGCTTTGTTCGGCGAGCGCCTTGTTCACGCCTGCGGCGCGTTCAGCGGTTGGCCGCGAAGTCCCCTTCATTGGTTCGCCGGTATCCCCTCCTCCCTTCGGAAGAGGGACAGGTGGGGGCGGGCTGCGTGGCAGGTTGGGTTTGCGCCGTGCAAAGCAGAACCCGTGACCAGTCGCCCTTGAATCATAGGGCAATGCCTCCCTAGCGGCCATTTCTGATACGCCGGAAATACCGAAAGAGGCCCTATCGGCGTCACCTTCGATAGCATTGGGCCTTCCGGACTCAGGGGCTTCGCGGCGACCCCAGCGACGGGAAAATGCCCTAGTTTGCTCCGCGATACCCTCGATGGCGGCAATTCTGACCTACTATTGAGGGTGATCTCAATATGTTGTTTGGTCGGAGCGAGCCGGCAATGGAGAAGGACATGGCGCGGAAACTGAACGTATTGGTCATCGACGACGATCCGAGCATCGTGCGCCTGTTGACGCTTCTGATTGAGCGTCGGTTGGGTGACAAGTTGAACGTCTGCGGGCTAACCGATTCGGGCGAGGCTCTGGCCTGGCTGGACCGCAATTGCTGCGACATCCTCGTCTCGGATATCGACATGCCCGACGTCGACGGGCTCCAGATGCTGCGATACGCCAAGCGCCGCAACGCCTGGACGCAAGTCATCTTCATCACGGCGCACTCCACCTGGGACCGCCTCACGGAGGCAGTCGAATTCGGCGCCAGCGACTACCTGCTCAAGCCGATCGACCAGGAAGATCTGGTCTCGCTGCTCGGTCAGCAGTACGTGCGCTGTGCCCGCTGGCAGTCGGCCGTGCTCGGCACGCTGGAAGCCGCGGTCGGGTAGCATTTCTTGGCTGCGAAGGCCTCGCGCCGGGCTGATTAGTCCGCGCGGCAAATAATTGAACTTTCCCCTTGGCGCCGATAAATTGACGGTCGGCGGCGAATGGGCACCTGGTCGCCGGATCGCGCGGGGGATTGTATCATGGCCACCAAAGCCGATTGGCTCGACCGTCTCGACAACGTCTTCGACTATCAGGCGCTTGCGCAACTTTTTTCGGATCTGGCCGCGCAGGCAGAAGCCGGGCGAGAAGACCCCGGCCTGGCGTCGAAGATCGACGACTGCATCCGCCGAATCGAAGAGGAACGGGCCTCCGACCAGCGCGAACTGGACGGGATCAGGGAACGCTACGAGACATTTCAGCAAGCCAACCGGGGCTTCGTCGGATGGGTCAAACGACACGTCCCTTTCACCGAAACCCGCCGGCAAGACCTCGAGCATCGCAGCGAGTTGGCCGACCAGCAGGCCGAGGTTCTCGCCGACAACCTCGTCATCGCCCGGGCGCAGATGCTCAAGGAACGGTTCCTCGCTCCCGCGGACCGCAGGCTGGGGCGACGGCCGCTCGAGTGGCAGCGAGAACTCCAGCCTTTCGAGACCGTAACGCACCTGGCGAGTCTGGCGCCGTCGTTGCGAGCACTAGCGGCCGAGACGGAGCGGTCTCGCGGGTTTCTTGACCTGGTGAAGAAGGAGATCGACGCGTTCGCCAGCGCCGCCTTCGCGGCCAAGGAGGATCGCGCCCGGCGCGACGCCGACCTGACAGCCGCCCGCAGCGAACTGGCCGACCTCCTGGCGGAAGCCGAGCAGAAGGAGAAGCTCAAGCTGGGCGGGCTGACGCGATTGGGCCGGTTCGTCGCCGAAGAGCTGACCGCGACCAGCGCCGCCTTTCGCGAGGACGCCCGGCAGCTTGCCGAGCTTGAATCGTCGGCCGCCCGGCTCGGCGCCGCGCACGAAGCGCTCGACCAGCTTAAGACCTCGGCGGAAAGAGTCGGCGCCCAGACCAAGGAGCTGCAAGGCATTCCCGAACAGCTTCAATCGCTGCGGGTCGAACGGCAGCAAGCGGAGCGGCGACAAACCGACGCCGCCATGGCCGAGGCGAGGAAAGCCGCTGTGGCCGAGGAACGACGTATCCACCACGACGAAGCCCGGCGTCGATTCGAGCAAGCCCAGCAGGCGCTCGCGTCGGTACAGCAGGCCGACGCGGCCTGGCGAGCGCAACACACGCCCGACAAGACCATGGCGCAAATGGTCGAGGCTGGGCCCGACAACTCTCCTCACGCGGCCCATCTGCGCGAGGCGCAGGCCGCCGTCTCGGCCGAACAAGCCGCCTACCAGCATGTCTTGCAATCGTTCGAGATGGCGAAGCAAGACGCGGCACAGTCCCTCGCGGCAATCGAGGCCGGCCGGGGGCAGGTTGCGGCGATCGACGGCCGCATGGCCGCGCTGGAGCAACGCCGTGCCCAGTTGCAACGTGAATTGCCACAGTCGGCGATGTCGGGCCAGGCCGCTTTCGCCAGGGCGGCCGCGGCGCTGGCGACGTACCTGAACAACGAGCCGGCCGGAAGGACGACGACTCTCGCGCCCCCGTATGGCTGCGTCAGCGGGAACCAACTCAACGCCTCCTGGGGCGACGCCCTGCTGCACGCCGACCGTGATTTTGCCCGGCATCTGCAAGCCGTGGCCCTGCTCGAGCAGCTCTCCCAGTGGCAGCGCGAGCGACAACAAGAGCTCGACCGCGACCGGGCCTCGATCCGCCAGCGTCGCACGGCCGCATGGAAGCAGCGGTGCCGTGACCTGGTGGGCGATGCGCTCGCCGACGGCATGACTGAACCGCAAACGTAGACTTTGCCGGCCCTCATCGGCCAGTCTTCCTGGGCAGGGCGGTGTTCAGGTGGCTTATAGGGCCCCCTCACCCGCGCGCCGAGCCTCTCCTAAACTTCCGCCGACCGCGGGCCGAAGAGTCTCCCAGAGCCTTGATTTTGCCGTTGATGACACCTACGATAACGCGCAGTAAGGCTATCCACCTGGGAAAACTTTAGCTATCAGGCAGACCGTGCCAAGCGGTATGCCTGGGCGACGGGCCACTGTATGGACCGCAATCGAGCGATCGCCCCTGTTCGTTTCTTGAGCCTGTTGTGTCGCTGTCCGGGCTGACCCGGACCCGCTCTGCCCACGCCCGTGTGGGGCGTGTTTCTCCATCGGTTGCGTCGCACGCGCACCACGAACCCTCCAGCCCAAGAACCGGATTTATCGCCATGGCCTCCGACTTCCGCCTGAAAGAACAGTTGCCCGAGATCACCCGCCGACTCGTCGAGACCTATTCGCAGCTCAAGACGATCAACCATCTCGCTCATTGCCCGCTGCCGAACTACGAGGTGATCATCGAGATTACGGAATCGCTCAAAGAGATCCTTTATCCCGGTTACCGGCGCCGCGAGGGACTGCACTACGGCAACGTGCTGTACCATGTGGGTGACCTGATCGACAACCTGCACGACAAGCTGACGACGCAAATCGGCCGCGCCTTGCGGCATGAAGCCAACGGCTCGACCCGCTGCGACGAAGACGTGGATTTCGAGGCCCTTGGTCAGGCCAAGGCGATCCAGTTTCTTGAACAACTCCCCGAGCTTCGCCGCACGTTGGCCCTCGATGCTCGGGCCGCCTTCGAGGGCGACCCGGCGGTCAAATGCCCCGACGAGGTCGTTTTTTGCTATCCCGGTTTGGACGCCGTGACGATCTACCGGCTCGCCCATTTGCTGTGGGACCTGGAGGTGCCGCTCATCCCGCGCATGATGACGGAATGGGCGCACAGCAAAACGGGCATCGATATTCACCCAGGCGCCCGCATCGGTCATCACTTCTTCATCGACCACGGCACGGGCGTGGTGATCGGCGAGACGTGCGAGATTGGCGACAACGTGAAGCTTTATCAGGGCGTGACGCTGGGCGCCTTGAGCTTTCCGACCGATGGCGACGGACAGCTTGTGCGCGGAACGAAACGCCACCCGACGATCGAAGACCGGGTGATCATTTATGCCAACGCCACGGTTCTGGGGGGCAACACGGTCATCGGCCACGATTCGGTCATCGGCTCAAACGTCTGGCTCACGCGCAGCGTCGGCCCCCGCACGACCGTGGTGCTGGAAAAGCCCAAGCTGCGCATGCGGGCGGAAAATGACGAACTGCAGCCGGAGATGAACTACCAGATTTGAGCGCAGGTCGATTGTGGCGCCGAGGCTCTGCCGCTTAGACGACGGTCGCCAACGCCTCGGCGTTGCGGAGTGCCTGAGCTACTTTATTTCGCCAAGCTGTTCCTCGAACAGCTTCTTCACGCCAGCCGCGATGGGAACGATCGACGCATGGGCGGATGTCTCGCCCAGCATCGTGCCCTGGAAGTCGTCCGAAACGAGGAGCGTGGCGAGGCGATCGCCGTCGACAAAGCGGAGAGCGTATCGCCAGTTTTTCCGGCGTGAACTGTCCGCCGACCAGTCAAAACTGTGGTCGCTCAGCAGGCTGTGCCGTAAGTGCAGAAAGCCGCGGGCCTGGCTGACATCCACGTTCTCAACGACCCGAAAGGCTTCTCCGTCGGCAGCCATGAAATCGGGCTTTGATGTTGCGTCCGATTGGGGTTCCAAACGCCATAACTCGGCATGCGGCGCGTTGATCAGCAGCGAGGCTGCTTCATGTCCCCAAAGGCGAATCGGCCGCCGCTGCAGCCCCTTCTGGTACCACCAGCCGCCGGCCGCGCCCGCCACGCCCAGAGCCAGAACCAGAACAAGGGCCAGCTTTCCGTCGATCCGCGTGGGCGAGCTCATGACGGGCCTTGTGCCCTGTTACGACCGTTACCCGGCCACCGACGCGGCCCACGCTTCGAGCATCTGAAACTGCAGGCCAAAATCGTGCTCGTCGACCCCTAAAGGGCTCTTGAAGAAACTCGCCAGGAACCTCAACTTGCCGACGTCGCCGTTGCGGTGCGCTCGTTCGGTGAAGCGGATCAAATCCAGAACCAGCGGGGCCGCCAGCAGCGAATCGCATCCCTGCCAGATGAATTGAAACGTCATCGGCGTGCCCAGAAAGCCCGTAAAATGTACGTGATCCCAGGCCGTCTTCCAGTCGCCCATGCTGTCGATCCGCTCGATCGTCACGAGCGTTTGCGGCGGGTAGCCGAGTATCTGCCCGAGCAGTCGGTCCTTGCTCGTCACCTTGGCTTGCTTGTTCACCGGGTCGTCGAGCACCCGCGCGTCCATGTTGCCGAAGATATTGTGGCCAACCCAGCTCATCACCTGGAGGTTCCGCTTGCGAAACATGGGTGCAAGCACGCTCTTCAGCAGCGTTTCGCCCGTCTTGCCGTCGTAGCCCATGTGTCGCGTGGCGCGGTCGCGGGCCAGTTCGTCGATCGCCGGCAGCGATGCTCCCAAGGAGGGCGTAAAGTTGATGTACGAACAGCCCAGATCGAGCGCGGCGATCGCGTACAGCGAACTGGCCGGAAGGTCCGTTGCCGGCCTGTCGATGAGCTTGCCGAGATCCGCCCAGCGCGCCGGGAAGGCCGCTGCGTCGACCGGCGGCTCCGTCGACGAGACGTTCACCACGACAACGTGCCCCAACTTCTGCTCGTCGATGAACGTCCGCAAGTCGTGCTGGATGCGCTCGATCGCCCCGCGGGGATTCTCGCTGAATTGCTTTGCTTCGTCGCCGGCCAGTGACTCGATCGTCGCGCCGACGTTCAACAGCGTGCCCGGCCGTATGAGCTTGTCGATCTCTTCCAGCTCGCTTTTGCAGCCGGTGAGCACACCCAGGTCGATGGCGCGGCTCTCGTCGTGCATCCTCAGGGCCTCGTCGTAGGATCGCACATCGCGGATCTCGTGCCCTCCGACAACAAACTCGTCCCAGGCGGCCAGATCGAGGCGGGAGAAATCGGGCAACTCGCTGACGAGCCCAGCCTTGCCGATCAGCCCCTTTTTCAGGGCAACCAGGCCGACCGTGGCCGTCGACGCCACCCCCCCTTTAGCGCCAATTAGCCAGATTCCGGTACGAGCTCGGGGCATAAAGAGGAGAAACGGGGGAAGGCAGCAGGCGCTACGCCTTTCATCGGCGGGATAAAAGGCCCATTTTCATCGCAACTTCCCCAATGTCAATGCTTGCGGCTTGCAAGAGCGGCTGCGTTGTATCCGGCGGCATTTTTACGTCACGCAATTGAGCCATCTTTTCTGCGCCGGCCCGCGCCAGAGATACTCGGTCGCCTGACGATCGAACAAGTTCGCGGCGCACTCAAGAGAGGATTACAAATCGCCAACCGCTCGACGCAGGCGGAACCAGGCGAGGGCGGCGTCGTAGGTGGCGTTGTAGAAATTGGCGTAGGCCTGCACGCGCTGGGATTCGGCGTCGAGCACTTCCGTGTAGGTGCTCAACTGCTGGCGATAGCGGTCTTGCACGACGTTGACGTTCTCTTCGGACTGCCGAACGGCCACCCGCGAAACGGCGATCCGCTCGCGGGCCTCGGATAGATTGATCCAGCGCGTGCGCACTTCCAGGGCGATGGCCGCCGCCTGGTCGGCCCGTTGCCGCAGGAGCGCCCGACCCTGTTGGTCCTGGGCCTGGGCTTGTCGACGAGTCGCGCCGCCGTCGTAAAAGCTCCAGCTTCCGACCGCGGTTGCTGCCAGGATGTTGTTGTTCGAGATCCCGTTCAGGCCCAGATAGACGTAGTTCACCGCGACGTTGACGTTCGGCCGAACTCCGGCCCGCGTGACTTCGGCCTGGGCGCGTAGCGCCCGCGCTTGTTGCGTGAGCGACGCCAGTTCGGGACGCGAGCGCATCGCCTGATCGGTTAGTTGTATAAGCTCCGCAGGGTCGGCGACGGTCATGTCCGCGACGGCAGCGTCGATGGCGGCCCGCTCTCTTCCGGCGCGAGCGACCACCGGAGGGGCGGGCGGCGCCACCTCCTGCAACTCGGTCGTGAACTCCAGCGGCCGAACCAGGTAGCGGTTGTACGTCGACCAGGCGATCGTCTGGGCATTGCGCGTCTGGATCTCCCGCAGGCGCGCGTTGGCCAGCGACACCTCGGCCGAGAGTTCTTCATTGCGCGTCGCCATTCCGACTCGCTGCCGGTTCTTCACGTCATTAAGAAACGACTGCAAGCGGCCGACGTCGCTGCGGGCAACTTCCAGGTTGCGCCTGGCCTGCAACACGCCGACGTAGGCTTCCGCCACCGCCAGTTTAAGATCGAGCGCGGTGCGAAACTGCTCGGCCCGTTGTTGCCCGGCTTGCGCGCCGGCGGCGGCAATGTTGCCGCGGATGCTTCCGCCCGCGTAGACCGGCTGGCTGAGCGAGGTCGCGGCGATCGGAATGTTGTTCTGGTTCGCACCTAAAACGAAGGGAAAGGTGCCCCCTGCACCAAAGCCACCGAGGTTGATGCCGGGGGTGCGGGTCCACAACTGAGCGTCGATGGCGTTGACGCTTCCCGTAGGGAGGCGGCGGCGCTCGGCCGCCGAAAGGTTCAACCCGGCCGCGTTGGTATTGATCCGTTGAGCCTGCAATTGCGGGTTGGCCGCCAGGGCCATCTGCCAGGCATCGCCCAGATTCTCGCCGCGTGCCAGCCCGTGCAGAGCGAGGCTCAGCAGGGCAAACAAAACGAGCGTCGGCCTCTTTACACCCGTCATACACACGGTCTGTGGATCGTGGCTTGCTGTCTACGGCGGCATCGGGCCTTGTCACGGCTTCTCCGCGGGGCACCACCCGGCGTTTCATACCGGTGGTACACCCCGCGAATCAAGCACTAGGATCCCATCGTGACAAAGCCCTACTATCGCATCGGCCAGCAATGGCGGGCGGATTGATTCTAGAATTGCACTCCTCTGAAACGGCGTGTCACCAGGTTGCCGACCTTTCCACGGCGCCATAGCTTCTGCGATCTACGGCGCGGGGAGCGTTCGATCATTGAAAACCGCGCGAGAAGCTGTCCGCGGCCTCTTCGTTAGTCTGGCGATTGGTGGCGCGGGGGCGTTCGGGCAACTCGTAGGGATCGGCTGCCTGCGGCGCCGGGCGGGCCGCAGGATACGGCTCGAGCGGCTGATATCCGTTCGCGGCGGGAACGTTGCCAGGCTGCCCGGCCACATACGGATCGACGGGCCGCTGAGACGGCCCCATTCTGCGGTCGGCCGAGCGATCGTCAGGCGGAGAAGCCGGTTGGTTCGTCGCCGCCGCGGCATTCGCCTGGGCCCGCGCCTCAGCCTGCTGCTCGATGGAGTGCAGCTCTTGCAGGGCCCGGGCTTCGTCGTGCTGTACTTTCTCTTTGTCGATGGTGATATGAACCTGTTCGTTCGGGCCGGTGCCGTCGGTGGTGAACGTGAACCAGCCCAGGTAAAACGCCCCGCCGACGAACACGACCAGCAATAGAATGGCTCGCTTCATGCTTGCTTCTCCACGTGCGAAAGCGGCCAGGATACGACCCGGGCCGGCGGCGGAGTGGTACCAAAAAGCGATGTGCCGGCCAAGGGCAACCGGGCGGAGCCAAACGAGCGAGGTCGATTCACCGGCCCCCCTGGCTTGGGCGCGGACTACGCCGATACCAAAAGCGAAACGCAAGCGAGGTAGGCTTCGTGCTCCTCGCTTGCGTTTCGGATTCGTGTGGACCCGTGGATGATCCGGACGAGCAGAGCGTCAGGCGTGCCGTCCGTCTCTTGGGGCTTAGAGATTGCCCCCCGGACCGTCGTCGACATTACCCACCAGGTGGAAGTGGTTGTGGTCGATGTAGATCACTTCCTGGGCGTCCTCGTCGACGGTCGTGTATGGAATCGGCCAGCCGACGCGAGTCACCTCGGTGAAGTAGATGATGCATTTGTAGTGGGCATGGTGAAGTTGGGCCGGTCCGATAAGCGGATAGACGCGAGGCGGATCGACGTAGTCGGAAATCGGCTCGATGACCATGCGCACATTGTTGCGCTGAATTTCATGCAGAAGCGGAACGCCCCCTTCCACATTTCTGGCTCGTTCCAAGGCCCGGACCACCTCGTCGGGCGACGGGGGATCAAGGGCCACGGGCGGGCCACCTGCCGTCACCGGTCCCAAGATCGGCACGCGCTGGTACCGCTCATGCATCCAGAACTTAGTCTCTTGCTGCTTCTGGAAATAAGGGCTCAAAGGAATCGGAACAGGCAGGTGTACGAACGGGTGGGCAAACTGCGTGTTCAGAGGCCATGTGCAACCCGACGAGACCAGCACCGGAAGCGCCAGCGCGACGAGGACAGGGACGGTAGCAAACCGGCGTGACATGGGTTGAGCCTTCACGTGGAGACCCTTGGCTTTGTGGTTTGTTCGGCGATCGTGCTGGTTGAAGCGCGAGATTTGCCGATCGTGGCGAATGTTCCGCCGAACTAGCGGTAGTTATCGTGATAAGCGGCGATGAACTTGCGGATTTTTTCGTTTTTTACAGCACGGGGTTTCCTGCTCCGCGAACGGCAGAACAGAGAAGGCCAAGGACACGACCCGTGTTACGCGACCGTGCCCCTTAACCCTGCTAATTCGCGGGACCACAAACCCGGTCGCACACCTTTGCTAACCGGAACCCGACCAGTGGCGAGGTAAATCGCTTGCCGTCGGTCGCTTACGCTTCGGGCTGGCGCGCCCGGCGCACAGTCGGAACCAACAAAACAGGCCGCCCCCGCTGGGAGGGAAACCAGCGAGGGCGGCTTTGGTTTACAGCAAGGCTCTTACGCCAGCCTACGTCTTAGTAGGCGTACGACCGATTGGTGTCGTCGAAGTCGAGGAACCACCAGCCGTCGTCCCATTCCAGCGTCACCTTTCGCCAGCCGAGTGGCACCTGGGGATACGGATAGAAGGGGCCGATGTAAGGCCAGGCGGTCGGCGAGTACTGCCGCGGATAGGTAACCCCGGCATAGTTCGGATGGGCCGCGTAGCTTGGCCAGGCGTAGTTCGGCATGTGCGGCTGATCGTAGTAAGCGGGCGCCACACCGGCCGCCACGCCCGGCACGTAGGCTGGCAGCGGGCCGCCGCCATTGACGGGCACCGGACCGGCAGCCGGCTCAGCGTCCATCGGGCCCTCAATGACTTCCTGGCGGCGTGCTACGTTCGCCCGGCCTTTCTTGCTTGGGGCGGCCTTCGAGCGGCTCGAAGAAGCGACCGCTTGAGCCGGGATCGGCTGGCCAAGCGGAGCACGCTTGATCTGCTGCACGGGAACGAGCGTGCCATCGGGCATTTCCATCATCGGAACCATACGCACCCGGCCGGCCTGCGTCGGCTGATTCCGCACGGTCGCCTGACGGGCGGCAACGTTGGTCTTGTTGCTCACGGTTTGCACCGTTCGCTGTTGGGCCGAGCGCCCCGCTTGATTGCACGTGACGCATCTCGACGAGGGCCGCGGCATGACCCTCGGCTCCGCCTCGGCGGACTCCGTGGCCTGAGGACGCGGGGCAGGTTGCGTGTTGCGGCGGAAAATCGTCCGCAGATTCGCGACCTGCTTGACCAACGAGTTCGGCGTTTCCTCAGCCGGTTCCAGCGACTCCGGGTAGACCGGGGCATCGCTATCAAGCGCCGGCTCCTGATGCGAGACTATCGAGCGCTTCGGTTTGGCCGATGCCACGTCATGGGCCCGCGGACGGGGCGCTTCAGCGGCCTTGACCGACGGGCGGCTAAACCACGACATCACCGACGGCTTGGTCTGGCGAACCGGGGTCTCCTGGGCTTCAGCGGTTGCCTCGGCCGGTTCCTCCGCCTCGCTTGGCGCGGCGGTTTCGACTTCGGCCTCCTGGGCTTGCGGCTGCGGCTCTTCCGTCTGATGAGCCAGCATCCGGGCCACCGGGTTGCGTGACTTTTTGGGCTCGACGCGCAGGTGGTCGACCACGTCGGCCACCTCGGGCACCTCCCCGGTCAGTTTCAAGGCGAGTGCCTTTTGTTCCTCGCTGCTGACCCTTCCCTCCAGCCAGGCCGTGCCGTCCTGGCACTTGATGACAAAGCTCGATCCGGACATCCGGCCGCTGCTTTTCAGCACGTCATGGATTTTGTGAGCGACCAGGTCGTTGTCTTGGACGTCTGCGGACGCGCAGACGGGCCACACGAGAGCAATCGTCGAGATCGCCCAGGCCACAATGAAGCGGCGCATGCTTCCCTCCCTCCTATGGAATTCAGGCCACTAAAGCCTCAGGTTCAACACCAACGGCGCAGACCGGGTGGGCAGAGCAAGAGGGAGAGGTGGCGCGCAAGTCTGGTCTTGGCCCACCATGAGTTGCGAAATCCCCCCGCGCAACCCTGTGCCCGGCACCTTGTGCCTGACTATAGGTTTCGGTTGCCAGCAGTTTCGAGGGGAAGCTTTTTTTCGATTTTAGGAATCCTGGCAAAGCTCGGCGATGTCGCGACTATCCGCAAGTATCCGGCGGTTCGCAATTTGCGCACGCCGCGTGATGCTCGGAGAATGCCGTCAAAGCACGGTTGCCCGGAGGTCCCAGGTGGCCGTCAAAATCGTAACGGCCAGCACAACCCCGCTGAACATACAGGGGGCCGGGCCGATGATAAGTGATGCCATCGTCGCCAGACCAGCCAACCCCAGGCAACTGAGGAACAACCACTGGCAGCGCCCCTGCCGCAGCGATCCTTCCGCCAGCCGCACCAGACAGGCGCTGGCCAACGCCAAAAGCTGAACAAACGCCAGACAGCACAAGAAGACGACCGGGTCGAATTCGGGCATGCGGAGCCGCTCCAAAGAATCCATTCTGTGGCGGGAAAAGCTGGGTCGAGTTTGCCAACCTCCTGTTGGCCGCCCCAACATAACCCAATTGCGACTCTTGTGCCAATTCCGGTTGCGACTCGTGCCGACTCGGCGCGTCGGCTGGCCCCGCGCTTGCACGCGGGGCGGCCCAATACTAGCCCGCAGCACAAACGAGGTAAGGCACGTCGAACGCCTCGCTTGCGAGTCGGTTCCTGTCGGCCGGCGAACAACCCGGCTTAACGGCAGGCCGCGTCCGCCCGGATTGTAAATCTTACAATCCGCGTGAGGCATCGGCGGACAACCGATCGTGCGAGCCCCTCATCTTCAGCCGGCGACTCGTGGCCGCCGTCCGAACGGTCTGGGGGAAACGGCGGCCTGCGGGAACAGTGGAACCGAAAGCTAAAAGGCCCGGAAAGGACACACGTCCTATCCGGGCCCGCGCCCGATGCCCACCCCAGAATTTCGGTTGCGAACTGGAAAAGCCCACCAGCTATTTGCGGGTGTCAGCCGTTTGTTGCAGCAGCGCCTTGACCTCCCGGTCGATCTCGGCCGCGTTGATGCCGCGATTGACGACCTTGCCGTCCTGATCCACCAACAGCATCGTGGGCAGCGTGAGCACGCCCAGCTCGTTGGCTAGTCGGCTGTCGAGTCCGCCGGGCTCAAAGATGTGCGTCCACGGCAGAGTGTGCTTTTTCAGGTAAGCGGCAACATCTTCCTTTTTGTTGTCGAGGCTGATGCTGACAACGGTGAAACCGTCCTTGCCGTACTTAGCGACCGCGTCCTTGATCGTCTCCAGATCGGCCTTGCAGGGCTCGCACCAGGTCGCCCAATACTGAATCAGCACCACTTTCTTGCGAAACTGGGAAAGATCGACGGTCTTGCCCGTGAGCCCCGCACCGTGGAACTTCAGAATCTTGCCGACCGAGTCGAGCCGGGTGATGGCGCCAGCGGCCTTGGCAGCCGAGGCCGACTTGGGAAACTGGTCAACGATCTGGCCGTACCACTTTTTGGCTTCTTCTTCCTCACCCGAGAACTCTTCGTTGGTGCCGAGTTGCAGCATCGCCTCGGCGGTGTCGGCACTCTGGGGATAATCGGCCACGTACTTTTTCAGGTTCTTCAGCCATTTTTTCTGGACCTGGGGAAAATCGATCTTCTCGTCGCTTTGCAGTTCGCGGTTGTAAAGGGCCGTGATATAGCGAAACTGCACGTAGGCGGCCAGATCCTCGCTCCCCGGCTCCTGTGCCAGCTTCGCATGCAGTGCTTTCAAACGATCGGTGCCGTCGGGCATGACGCCGGTTTGCACAGACGCACTGATCGTCTCGGCTAGGCTCCGCAACCATTGAGCTCGATCTTCGGCGGTGGGCGCGGATTCGGCGATTTTCTCAAGCACGTCGCAGCGCTCTGCCGCATTCGCCGCTTGCACTTCCGGCGTTCCGTGCGTCGACTGTTGATCGAGCTGTTCCAGCTTCTGCAGGAGTTCCTGCATCTGCTGGCTCAAACCGCTGTCGGTGCCGGCACCGGGACGAGTCCGGGCGAAGGGCTGAAAGAACGGGGCGGCGGCAAGCTCACTTTTAGTGTCGAGCAGAGAAGGGCTGTCGATCAGCTTCCAGATGTCGCCAACTTGGACGAGCGTTCCTACCACCACCTGGCCAGGTTTGCCGTCGGTTTCGACCATCGAAATGACGTTTTCATAGCAGATCAGGTCGTTCGTCGATTCGTCGGTTCCGGCCGGCACCAGCCCAGGCCGCGTGCCGCCGAACTGCAGCCAAACCGATTTGGCTGAGAGGCCTTTCTGCTTCCGCGCGTTCGACTTAAAGGCGGCCGGCGCTTGTTCGATTTTCTCGCGCAGCGACTTTTGCCTCTCCGGACCGAGCCCTAGCCCCTTAAGTTCCTCACCGGTCAGCAGGAGCCGCTCAAAACGCCTGGCGTCGTGGCTGGCCAATGCGGCAACCGCTTCCGCGCTGACCTCTTCGGCTGAGATCCTTTTCCACTCGTCGACGGTGCCGTCTTCGTCATGGTCGAGCGCCCAACGGGTGCCGGCCGTGTTCAGCCAGCGGTACTGGTCGGCCTTGCCGTTGAAATTCGAGTCGATATCTCGGTAGATCTCGATTCCCTCGTTGTAGTAGCACCAAAGATCGACGACGTTGTCCTTGTTGGAGTCGATGAACTGCCGCAAGACCTGGCCGGCAGGCCCGCGAACCACCCAGCCCGTTTTGCCGTCAATGGATTCTGCCTTGATCGTGCATTTTGACAGGTCTGAATCGTTGGCCCGTTCGAACTCGACGTCGGCCTGCACCGGGGTGAGCTTGAGCGCCTGTTCCGCGGTGGGCGTGGCCGCCGCCAGGGTCGGGCTTGTCGAAGCCGCCAGCAGCCCGGTCAACGTTGCCGACAGAAGAGTGAAAGTGAGGTGGACTCCATCGTCACGAAATCGCATCGACGCGCTTCCTTTCCTGTCTTGGGGGCTACCAAGGGCTTTTGAACAGAGGCAGCCAAAAATCCTGTTGGTGCTCCGTGCTTTCACGGCCCGAGTTCGGTGTCGAACTTTTTCGGCCGGGCGGGAGCGGTAACATGAATTGAGTTGCCCGGTTTTTCCGGTATTAACGAACACTTGCCCCATTTGACAGTCGTTGTTGCGTCCCTAGAATGCGTTGTTTACGCTTTTCGTGCTAGTTTGGTTTATTCGGGCGCATAGCTCAGTTGGTTAGAGCGCAGCCCTGATAAGGCTGAGGTCCCAAGTTCGAATCTTGGTGCGCCCACTTGGAAGCCCTTTCCCTCCGGGGGAGGGCTTAGGGCGTGTCGCGATGCCCCGGCATTCCCATCGCAGGCCGTTCTCCTGGCATTGGGACGCGAGGATCGTAAGATTGGTCAGCGCGCAAAGCGACGCAAAACGCCGCGCCTTGTCACAGGAGTGAGAGGCCCGCAGTTGGGGACGTAGCTCAATTGGGAGAGCACCGGCTTTGCAAGCCGGGGGTTGGCGGTTCGATCCCGCTCGTCTCCACTCTCGACAACCCGTTAACAGCAAGTCAGCGGGTTGTTTTCTCTGACATTCCAAGGGCTTGCGTCGCCGGCGCCGTGTGGTCCCGCCGCTCGCCTGCCATTTTCTCAGCAAATGACTCGGTTGCGCCACGCTGGCCAGATTTTGGTGCAACCATGCGTGCAACGAGATTCGGCCGGTAGCTGTCGCTGGTCCGAGTGGCCACGTCCCACTCGGTTCACTCTCGGCCAGCTTGCTGGCGTCCACGATTGTGTTGACCACGAGCCCCGCAGCCCGCGTGGGGTGCTTGCCGCACGCTGGTCTTTCAGAGGCGGCTCGGCAAGCGCCGACGGGGCGGGTGTCTGCTTTCTGCGCACCCAGCCGCTTGCTACTCAGTCGGATCCGCTTGCGATTGTTCCTGATCGCTTTGATAGCAGCTATCGTGCGACCATTTGTCGTCATGTAAATGAAAACGTTCACTCGGTCCGGTTGGTGGCTTGCCGGAAAGAGACGCTGGTGCCTGGGCGAGGGGCAAGTTGCAAATCGCGCACAGATGTTCTTCGCGGCATTTCTCGTGGCATACCACGTCGATCTCATTGAGTCTGGACTGCCATTTCGAGTCGGGGTCCAACCGCCCGCCTCCGCCGGCGGCTTTCGACAACTTGCCGTCTACGAAAAAAGCGATGATATCGTCACCCCATACTATTGGCTTCCCGCAAATAGGACAGGGGTGCGCGTCGGCGATGAATTTGCGAGCCGCAATGCAGGCCTCGTGGCCGCAGTCCTCGTTCTTGCACGGCCCTCCGAAGTGGCCGGGTGTGTGCGTTGGGTCGCCCACCACGACGACCGGGTCGCCAGCGGGTGCGTCGGTGACCATGGTCACCTGTGCAGACGCGGTTCCTTGTTGCGGCGTACTCTTCCCGCAACCAACGCCCAGGCAAAGTACGACGATGGCGATGCTGGAGTGTTTCACAGTTCTTTCCCTTGGTGACTGGAAGTAGGGCAGTCAAACGGCCAGTCATCCTAACACACCCACGGTTACACGGGCGAGCAAAACTTCCGTTCTTCTCCGTTCTTCGCCGGTCGAGGAGCCGCGCGCGGATACGCCTTTTTAGGGGATTCAGGGGCGGCCGGTCGGAAGTGGTAATCGGCCAGCCCACCCGCCGGCTGACTCCCCGGAGCATGGCAGGAACACCGCCCGTTGCCTAAGCATCAAGATCCTTGGCGCCTTCCTTGCGATCTCTTAACGCCGTAACCCGCGTCGCCGCCGGTTCCACCAACTTCCGTGTCGCTACTCGCTTCGCGGACCAGAAGAAGCCATAATGTTCGGTGGACACCGGCAATCGAGGTCCACACCCCCGCGCCGGGTTTCGCGAAGATTGAACCCTCCCCGCCCAATTTCCCGCCCTAGTGGCTCATATTGGCGTCCCCCCAAATGCCTCGGCGCCACGGTTTGCCGCAACTATGATCTCGAAGATGGCGGATTCACCAGCTCAGGCCACGCCCGATCTTCGCCAGGAAATGGTGACACCTGTTCGACCCGCTCAAACGGGCGCGTCTGGCCACCAGGAACCGCCCGCCCTGGAAAACCTCGCGATCGCTCATGGGAAAGATCCCGTTGTGAGCTCCGCTCCAGCACGGGCGGGAAAATGGGGCGCGTTGCTCCGGCTGGTCTTTTTTGTGGCGGCGGGGCTCGCCGTTTATGACGGCTGGCCGTGGATCGCTCCCTGGATGTCGCTCGTGGGCCGCAAGCCGATTGAGAAGCCTCGCCAGCGAGTCGTCCCCGTCGTGACGGCCACCGTTCGCCAGGGCGATATGGATCTCTATCTCAACGGCTTGGGAACGATCACGGCCTTTTATACCGTAACCGTTCGCAGCCGTGTCGAGGGGCAGCTCGTCGGGGTGCACTTCACCGAAGGCCAACTCGTCAAGGAGGGCGATCTGCTGGCGGAAATCGATGCTCGGCCTTTCGAGGTTCAGCTCGCCCAGGCCCAGGGACAGCTCGAGCGCGATCGGGCCACGCTCAAGGTCAACAAGCTCAGCCTGGCCCGCTACCAGGAATTACTCAAGACGCGCTCCATCACGCCCCAGCAGATCGACGAACAGGTGGCGCTGGTCGACCAGATGGAAGGCGCCATTCGCACCGACCTGGCGGCCGTCGACAACGCCGAGTTGCAACTGACCTACTCTCGGATCACCGCCCCCATCAGCGGCCGCATCGGCCTGAGGTTGATCGACCCGGGGAACATGGTGCGGGCCAACGAAACGAACGGCATTGCGGTGATCACGCAGTTGCAGCCGATCGCGCTCGTGTTCACCGTTCCGCAAGACAACATTTCGCTCGTGCAACGCAAAGCCAACAGCGGTGAGACGCTGACGGTCGAGGCGTACGACCGCGACTTCAAGAACAAGCTGGCCACCGGAAAACTGCTGGCGATCGACAACCAGGTCGACTCGACGACCGGCACGATCCGCCTGAAAGCGGTCTTTGAGAACCGGGACAACATGCTCTTTCCGAACCAGTTCGTGAACGCGCGGTTGATGATCGACCAGGAGCGAAACGCCGTTATCGCGCCGTCGGCCGCCGTGCAGCGAGGCCCCGACTTCGACTTTGTTTACCTCGTCAAGGACGACGAAACGGTCGACCTGCGGCAGGTAGAGATCGGTCCGATGGAAGGGGACCAGACGGTGATCAAAAGCGGCCTGGCGCCAGGCGACCTCGTTGTCACCGACGGCGTCGACAAGTTGCAGAAGGACGCGAAGATCAGCACCAAGAAAAGAGGGGCTCAAAGTACAACGGCAGACGGGGGCGCTTCCCACTCGACTGCCAAGGGCAAGCCGGAAGCATGAACGGCGGCCCTTGGTCGAAAGAAGCCGCGCAACGCCGGTGGCTTCGAGGCCGCATTTTGGCTGCCACGGACGGGTAACCGTCACGTAGAATAGGCCCCGTCTCCGCGTCTGGCGTCCAGCGACCACCGAAATGAGTCCCTCCCGGCCTTTCATCGTGCGGCCCGTGGCCACCGTGCTGTTGATGGTGGCCATCGTGCTGGTGGGAGCCGTCGCCTACAAGCAGTTGCCCGTTTCGGCTTTGCCCCAGGTCGACTACCCGACGATTCAGGTCGTCACGTTCTACCCCGGCGCCAGTCCCGAGGTGATGGCCTCCTCAGTCACGGCTCCCTTGGAAAGGCAATTCGGCCAGGTTCCCGGCCTGACGCAAATGACGTCGACGAGCTCCGAAGGCTGCTCGGTCGTCACGCTGCGGTTTGCCCTTGAGCTCGACATCGATGTCGCCGAGCAGCAGGTGCAGGCGGCCATCAACGCGGCCAGCACATTCCTGCCGCGAGATCTGCCCAACCCACCGATCTACACCAAGACCAATCCAGCCGACGCCCCAATCCTCACGCTGGCCCTCTACTCAGAAACGCTCCCGCTGGCCAAGGTGGAGGACCTGGCCGACACGCGCCTTGCCCAGAAGATCTCACAGCTTTCGGGCGTCGGCATGGTCAGCATCAGCGGCGGCCAGAAGCCGGCGATTCGCATCCAGGCTAACCCGGCGGCCCTCTCATCACTGGGCATGAACATGGAAGACCTTCGGCTGGCGCTGAACCAGGCGAGTGTGAACCAGGCGAAGGGGAGCTTTGACGGCCGCCGGCAGGCGTTCACGATCGGTGCCAACGATCAGGTGCTCACCAGCGACCAGTATCGCAAGCTAATCATCGCCTACCGCAACGGCGCTCCGGTTCAATTGTCGGACGTGGCCGACGTCGTCGACAGCGCCGAAAACGTCCGGCAGGCTGCCTGGATGAACGACGTGCCGGCCGTAATTCTCAACATTCAGCGACAACCGGGAACGAACATTATCGAGGTTGTCGACCGGATCAAAGAACTGCTGCCGCAACTGACTGCCTCTCTTCCGCCATCAATCGAAGTCGACGTGCTTACGGACCGCACCGTGACCATCCGGGCCAGCGTTGAAGACGTGCAGTTCGAGCTGATGCTGACGATCGCTCTGGTCGTGCTGGTGATTTTTTTGTTTCTCCGCAATCTTCCGGCCACGATCATCCCCAGCGTCGCGGTCCCTTTGTCGCTGGTCGGGACATTCGGGGTGATGTATCTGCTCGACTACAGTCTCAACAACCTGACCCTGATGGCGCTGACCATCTCGACCGGCTTCGTCGTCGACGACGCCATCGTGATGATCGAGAACATCTCGCGATACGTCGAAGAAGGCGAGGCGCCGTTGGCCGCCGCTTTGAAGGGATCAGAGGAAATCGGTTTCACCATCGTCTCGCTCAGCGTGTCGCTGATCGCCGTATTGATACCGTTGTTGTTCATGGGGGACGTAGTGGGGCGCCTGTTCCGCGAGTTCGCCGTCACGCTGAGCGTGACGATTCTGCTCTCGGCCATCGTCTCACTTACACTCACGCCCATGATGTGCGCCAAAATGCTGCGGCATCAGGCGATGTCGCAGCACGGCTGGTTCTACCGTCTCTCGGAGTACGGTTTTGAGACGGTGATCCGCTGGTACGGCAAAACGCTCACCGTCGTGCTAGCGCATCAGCCGTCTACCTTGCTGGTCGCCGTGGCGACGCTGGTGGGGACGATTTATCTCTACGTCGTCGTGCCCAAGGGTTTTTTTCCGGTACAGGACACGGGCGTGATTCTGGCCATTTCCGAGGCGCCGCAGAGCGTCTCCTTCCAGGCCATGGCCCACCGGCAGCAAGAGCTCAACCGGGCCATTCTGGAGGACGCGGCTGTAGAGAGCCTGTCGAGCTTCATCGGCATCGATGGCACGAACACCACGCTCAACAGCGGCCGCATCCAGATCAACCTCAAACCGCTGGAAGAACGACACGCCACGGCGGTGGAGGTCATACGCCGATTGCAGCCGCGATTGGCGAAAGTCTCAGGCATCACGCTTTTTATGCAGCCCGTGCAAGACCTGACGGTGGAGACCCGCGTAAGCCGTACCCAGTATCAGTACAGCTTGGAAGACCCCGACGCCAACGAGTTGAACGAATGGGCCCCGCGGTTCGTCGAAAAACTGCAGTCGCTGGGCGAGTTGCGCGACGTGGCCAGCGACCAGCAGACCGACGGGCTGCAAACCAAGGTGGTCATCGACCGCGACACGGCCTCACGCCTGGGTATTACGCCGCAGATGATCGACGACGCCCTCTACGACGCCTTCGGGCAGCGACAGATCTCGATCATGTTCACCCAGCTCAACCAATACCGCGTGGTGCTCGAGGTCAAGCCCCAGTTCCGCAACGACCCGCACGACTTGGAAGAGATTTACATTCGGCCGGCCTACGGCGGCAAGACGCCGCTGGGCGCGCTGAGCCACATCGAACACACCAAGACCCCCCTGGCCGTGAATCATCAGGGGCAGTTCCCTGTGGTGACGGTATCCTTCAATCTGGCGCCCGGCGCTTCGCTGGGAGAAGCGGTCGAGGCAATCAAAAAGACGAAGGACGAAATCGGTCTTCCACGAAGCATCGTGGCTGGCTTTCAGGGGACGGCCGAAGCGTTTCAGGCATCGCTCAAGAACGAGCCGCTCTTGATTCTGGCGGCCCTGGTGACCGTGTACATCGTGCTGGGCGTGCTATACGAGAGCTACATCCACCCGATTACCATCCTTTCGACCTTGCCGTCGGCCGGCGTAGGCGCGTTGTTGGCGCTGCTCATTTGCGGCACCGATCTGAGCGTGATCGGGTTGATCGGCATCATCCTCTTGATCGGAATCGTGAAGAAAAACGCGATCATGATGATCGACTTTGCGCTGGAAGCCCAGCGTGTCCAGGGCAAGAGTCCTCGCGAGGCGATCTACGAAGCGTGTCTGCTCCGTTTCCGGCCGATCATGATGACCACGATGGCGGCGCTGCTGGGCGGCGTTCCCCTGGCCCTGGGAACGGGTGTCGGTTCGGAGCTGCGCCGCCCGCTGGGCATCACGATCATCGGCGGCCTGGTTTTCAGCCAGATCCTGACGCTGTACACGACGCCGGTCATCTACCTGGCCTTCGATCGTCTGGCCCGCCAGTTGTGGCGCCGAGAGGATGCGCGCGTTTGAATTCCACGATTGTGCCCGACCTCCGATTGCTCGCCAGTCGTGCCGGGGATTCCCGGCCGCAGCAGCACCCGACGCAGCCCTGGCGGGAAATGGAAAGTGCCTCGTTCGTCTGTTGCTGACATCGGTTCTGGTAACCGCCGTGAGTGCCACGCCCCGGGCAGATGAAGTCGTTCCACCGGCCGTGTCGGCAGGCGGCGAATGACCGCGCGGCTTTCTCGCCGCAATTTCGCCTACGCAATTTCGCCTATGCGCCGGGGCGCGTTCCTGCTTTAATTTGCCCGCTCGGGACATGCCGGGAAGGGAGAGATTATATGAGGCGGAGCACTTCAAAGGGTCTTGGGTCGAGCGCGCGCCGAGATCGGCGGCGATCTTATCTGCGCGGGGGCAACGACTTGCGGCAAGGCCGGCCTGGCGAGCAAGCCATCGTGCGTATTGAGCGGCTCGAAGACCGCCAATTGCTGACGGGCGACCCGATTGTAACCGTCGTCACCAACTACGGTGACTTTCAGATCGAGCTTTTCCCCAGCGCGGCGCCGCAAACCGTCGCCAACTTCCTGACTTACGTCAACGACGGCGTCTACAGCGACTCGATCTTCCACCGCTCGGTGCCTGGTTCCGTCGTGCAGACGGGCGGCTATCTTTCGGCCAGCACGACCTTCAGCAGCACGTCCCAGTTCGTTCCCATCACGACCAATGCCGCCATCCCGCTGGAGTATCACATTCCCAATACGCTGGGAACGGTGGCGATGGCGCGCGGCAGCGATCCTAACAGCGCCACGAGCCAGTGGTTCGTCAATCTGATCGACAACAGCAAGGCTTACGCGCCCGGCGGCACCGACCCGAATGGCTATGCCGTCTTCGGGGTGATCATCAACGGCGGTATGTCCGTGCTGCAGAAGATCGGTAGCGTGCCCGTCGACAACGCCGATAACGGCACCTTCAGCCAGCTTCCTCTGGACTCGGGCAACCAACTTGTCGTCATCAGCTCGATCAAGGTGGACAGTATCGATGGCACGGTTTTCACCGACGCCAACGGCAACGGCCAGCTCGACGCTGGGGAACCGGCGCTCGGCGGCCGAACCGTGTTCATCAACAACGACGGCAGCGGCGTTCCCGACGCCAACAATCCGTCGACGGTCACGGACGTCAACGGCAACTATACGTTCACCGGGTTGGTGCCGGGAACCTACACCGTGCAAGAAGTGTTGCCGGCGAACGCCAGCCTGACAACGCCGGCGCAAACGGTCACGGTCAGCTCCAATGCTACGGTGTCGGGCATCAATTTCGGCGATCGCCCTTCGATCTCTGGAACCGTCTTCACCGATTTCCACAACACCGGACACGACGACACGGGCGACTTGGGCGTGAGCGGACGCACCGTGTTTCTCAACATCGACGGCAGCGGCGCGCCCGACGCAAACAATCCCTCGACGACCACGGACTCAAACGGCAATTACTACTTCGCCAACCTCGCGCCGGGCTCCTACACCGTGGTGGAAGTCGTACCCGCCGGGGTGACGCTCACGACGCCCGCCTCGCGAACTGCGACGGTGACAACGGGTCAAACCGCACTGGCGGTCAACTTCGGCGAGGCGCCGCCGCCGCTCACGACCGACCAGCGGTTTGTGATTCAGCTCTATCACGACCTGTTGGGACGCGACGCCGAGCCGCAGGCCCTGCAATATTGGCCCTCGTTGATCGCGGGCGGCCAACCTCGTTCGGTGATAGTCCTCGATATAGAGGGTAGCCAGGAGTATCGCAACGACGTCGTCAACGGCCTGTTTGAGCTTTACCTGCACCGGGCCGCCGACTCGGCCGCGCTGACCGCCGGCAGCGCCCTTCTGGCCGCGGGGGGCACGGTCAACCAACTTAGCGCTGGTCTGGTGGGCTCCCTCGAGTACTTTCAAACGCGTGGCGGCGGCACGAACCAGGGCTTCCTGAACTCTGTCTTCTCCGACACGTTACACCGTGCGCCCGATGCGGCCACGATCAATGCCCTGGCGGGCGCCGATTTCAGCCAGGCGGCGGTGCGGACGGCGGCGGCCAACGCCGTTTTCGGAAGTGACGAGTATCTGAGCGATCTGGTGAATTACCCGCCCAGTCCCATCAACGGTTCGCCGTTCGTGCCCTTCGGCTGGTATCCGGCCTATCTCGGCCGTGACGCCGAGAGCGCGGCGGTCTCCAATATCACGACCATGCTCCACGCCGGCGTGCCCGACCCGCAAATCATCGCCGGCATTCTCGGTTCCGACGAGTACTTTGGCAGGGCGCAGAGCGCGACAGAATAGTCGCTCCGACGCTCGCCGGAAACCAGGAGAGCTTGCGGGGAAAACCCCTCAGGAGCTGCCATAGGGCGCGGTATGATACGTCGCGTTTACTGATTCGCGAACCACGCACGCACGACCCGTTTTGCCCGGCCCTGCTCTCCTTCGAGAATCCGCTCATCATCAGGCTCGAACTGCACGAGCAGCTTATCGCTCGGTTGGAGGGCGTCGTATAGCTGAAGTGCCAGAAAATTCTCCGGGTCACCAAGCTTGTCGACGACGAGAGGGAGGATCACCGGGCCCAGAGCGATGAGCGCATCGTACTCCCTGCCAACAGCCCGCGTGTGCGGATCGGAACTGATGGCCAGGCCACCGCTGAACCAGGTCTTCTTCCACGCGACGAACGCGTCCTCGAAAGCCGTTCGGACGTCCTCGGGGACTTTCCCGCGCTGTTCGCTGAGAGCGCGTCGCTGCCCTGCGGACAGATAGCCCTTAGCCGCCTTTTCCTTCATCATATCCTCGATTGCCGTTTCGTACGCGGCCAAAAGCGTACGACCTCTTCGGTAGAACGCCACGACGCGGCCATAGCTGCTGCTGACCAATTCGCCCAGCCCGTGTTGGATGCGGAGATCGCTCCCGCATTTTGATTCCCACCGGGGGCCGTGTCCGGGGCCTGTGACCGACCCATGCGTCATGTTGGAACTCGATATCCCCCATGCGGCGATGGTTCCATCGCCAGCCCGGACGAAGCCGAACCCGCGATAGAAGGTGTCGAAGTTCGCCAGCGAACTGCCCGGCCAGAGCCAGCGGTTCGTGACGCCGACGGTCCACGAAATACAATTGTAGACCGTGGACACCTCGCCTGTCACGACTGCCCGATTCACATCCAGGCTCGGAAAGTAGCCGCGGAACCGCTGCTTCTCCGCCGTGGTCATGGAACGTGCCACCCGTTGCTCCTTTCTTGTGTTAAGCGGAACAGTGATACTCTCGGAAGAGCACGGTCTCGTCGCCGGCGACACTCTCGCAGATACGGCATCAACGTTCAATCGCCTTTCGATCACTCTTCGATCACGTTTCATCGATCGTCCCCCGAACTGGCTGCCAGGACCGTCCGGAAACGTCTGTCGCGCGGCCCACTTGACCCGTGAGGGTGCGTGCCTCATAAGTTAGAGATTCCCGCCATGCTGTCCCACCTTCCCCCCGAAGACTCGCCATGCTTTGCTTCATCCCTCCGCGATGCCGCCTCGCGGCGCTTTGGCTCGTTGTGGTTTTAGCCGCCTCTTTCGCTCGGGCCGAAAACTGGCCCGGCTGGCGTGGGCCGCGAGGAGACGGATCAAGTCACGAGAGCAACATCCCCACGACCTGGGACGGAGCGAAGGGAGAGAACATCGTCTGGAAGGTCGAGATTCCGGGCACCGGGCATGCGTCGCCAGTGGTCTGGGAAGACCGCATCTTTATCGCGAGTTGCCTGGAAGGCGAGAACGACCGGCTGCTCATTTGCCTCGATCGCCGCAGCGGCAAGGTGCTCTGGCAGCGATCAGTCATGAAGTCGCCGCTGGAGAAGAAACATCAACTTAACAGCTACGCCTCCAGCACGCCGGCAACCGACGGCAGGCAGGTGTATGTGTCTTTCCTCGAAGGAACCAAGGCGGGCGAGGCCCTGGGAGCCCGCATCACGGTCGCTGCCTACGACTACGACGGCCACTGCAAGTGGATCGTCCATCCGGGAGCGTTTTCCAGCATGCACGGCTATTGCAGTTGTCCCGTGCTGTTTGAAGACAAGGTGATCATCAACGGCGACCACGACGGCGACGCCTACCTGGTGGCCCTCGATCGGGAGACGGGCGAGACGGTCTGGAAGGTGCCCCGCGAGAACAAGACGCGCAGTTATTGCACGCCGATCATCCGACAAATCGGCGGGCGTTTGCAGATGATTCTCTCCGGGTCGAAGTGCGTCGCCAGTTACGATCCTCACGACGGTTCTCGGCACTGGATGATGGATGGCCCCACCGAGCAGTTTGTGGCTTCGATGGTCGACAACGGCGAGTTGGTATTCCTTACCGCCGGTTTTCCCGACCACCACATTCTGGCCATCAGGCCAGACGGAGAGGGGCACGTCACCGACTCGCACATCGTCTGGCGGACGACCAAGAATTGCTCCTACGTGCCGTCGCCGGTGGTCGCGGGCGATTATTTTCTGGTCGTGTCAGACGAGGGCATCGCGAGCTGTCTCCGGGCGGCCAGCGGCGAGCGCGTCTGGTTCAAACGACTTGGTCCGCACTACAGCGCCAGCCTGGTCACGGCCGGAGGCCTGGTTTATTTCCTTTCGGACGACGGAGTTACGACGGTGGTCAAACCGGCCGACGCCTACAAGGAGATCGCCAAGAACGCGTTGGGCGAAGACTGCTACGCGTCGCCGGCCATCAGCCAGGGACAGATACTCCTGCGGGCAGCCCACCATCTGTACGCCGTCGGAGGCAAGGAAGTTGCCCGGAGATAGATAAGCGCCCTCCTGTCTCTTGGGAAAGGCCGGGAGATGAGCGGGGGGAACGCAGGAACGCTCCCGGCGGACAATATCTACCTCGAGCCGCCTGACCTGATCGCAGCCAGCGCCTCTCGGGCCGCGTCGCGCACGGTGTGGACCCGGTCCCGCATCGCTTCGGTCAGTTCCGCTTCGGCTGGTAAGCCCGCCGGGCCAAGCTTGCCTAGCGCCTGGGCGGCCCGGCGGCGAACCCCGCTGGAGGTGTCCCGCAAAGCCGCCCTGAGTGCAGATACCACCTCAGGGGTATCCGCGTTTAGGGCGATCAGGCCGTCGACGGCACGCTGACGCACGACCATGTCGCGATCCTTCAATTCATTGATCCGCTGGCGGACGGCTTCGAGATCCATCGTATTTGCTCGTCGGTGCCTCGTCCCGCTCGGCGTGACCGTCCATTGGCACGGGACTGTTTAACCGTCACACGGCGGAGGCACCTATCTTACGAAATTCGTCCCATTCCGCCCAGTCTGCCAAATGGAACGTTCGTCGGCGGGCTGTTATCCACCAAATCCTTCGTAGGTATCCTAGTCTCACACTTCGCGGGAGGGTTTTCCCACGCGGCCTGAATCCAAGCCCAAGCGCGGGGAGGGAAAGTCTTCTCTTTGCGAGGACAGGGGCACCGTTTCGCCTCGCTTGCGGCCTCGGGATTGATGCGTCTGCGCGACTGCGCCGTGAATCTTTTCGCTGCAACCCGTTCCTTGGGCATGGAAAGTTCCAAGCTTAAAGATCGACCGTGCCGATAAGCTCACTGAGTCGCGGAGTTTTGGCGGCTGGCAGAAAAACTCATGGATGATCAAAGGAGTGCGCAATGGCACGCTACGCGGCCCTTCTCAAGTTACCTCTAGCCGCTTGCTTCGTGCTGTCGCTGGATGGTTTGGCGGCACGCGCGGAGGACGGTTACCCCGATTATGGCCCCGATCCGGCGGCGACTTCGCCCGCCGAAGACGCCGGCCAGTATGAATACGAATACGGCGAGCATCCGAGCAACGGGCCCGCCGCGCTGGAAGAGGGAGCGATGGACGACCTAGACCAGGCCGCCCCGCTCTCCGACCAGGCTGGTCAGGAGGAAGACGCAAACGAGGTCGAAGTGATCCGCGAGCGTTTTCCCAACGGCAGCATCCACATCGAACGCGAAGTCACCCAGGACGCCGACGGCAACTACATCAATCATG
Organism: Pirellulales bacterium; assembly: GCA_035550375.1. Lineage (GTDB taxonomy): Bacteria > Planctomycetota > Planctomycetia > Pirellulales > JAICIG01 > DASSFG01. Next base: position 128,151 of record DASZPH010000061.1, read on the forward strand.
GCTCGTGGAAGATGTTCGACGAGCGCGGAACGATCATCGCCGAGGGGTATTATCGTAATGGCGAGCGCGACGGCACCTGGAACCGCTGGTATCGCGCCAAGGAGGCCGACCTCTTCGCGAAAGCGCCCTACAGCCAGTTCACTGGTCCCTACGTCTCGCAGGCCACCTTCCGCAACGGCAGGCTGGACGGCAAGTGGGCCATCTACGACAGTAAGCAGCGCAAGATCAGCGAGTGGAGCTTTGCCAACGGTGCCCGTGACGGAAAGTCGGTCTTGTACTTCGCCACCGGGCACAAGATGCAGGAGATCGATTATCACGCCGGCGAAATCGACGGCCAGTACAACGAGTGGAACGCCGACGGCCGCCAGACGGTGAAGGACACCTACAAGGCGGGCCGGAAGCTGGGCACCAAGGTCGAGTACTTTGCCAACAAGCAGAAGAAGACCGAGGGCATGTATCTCCACGCCAAGGAAATCGAGCAGACGCCCGACGACTGGTGGACCGTCAAGCTGGCCACCTACACCAAGCAGGGGAAGGACGAGAAGCACGGCGTCTGGGTCTCTTGGTACCAGAGCGGCCAGAAGCAGATGCAGGGCGAGTACCGCAACGATCTGCAAGTCGGCAAGTTCGAGTGGTGGTACGAAAACGGCCAGATCGCCCTGCGAGGCAAATACGATTCGGGCAAGCAAGTCGGCAAATGGACCTGGTGGCATCCCAACGGCCAGAAGTCCACGCAAGGCGAGTATGCCGACGGCAACCCGACGGGGCGCTGGCGTTGGTGGGACACAAACGGCCGCGTCCATGAGACGGCGGACCTGAGCCACGGCGACACGAAGGTGGTCGACGTTCCGATGTCGATTCCTCACAAGGCCGAGGTGCCGACAACGCACCCCACCGCCCCCAAGCTTCAGGGCAAGATCAAGCGGTAAACGCCGGCTTCCGAGAGCCCGGATCGCTTCCGGGCGAGTGCAAACTCCACAGCCGCCCGAGTTCGCTCGGGCGGCTTTTTTGTTTTCGGGCGCCAACTCCAGCGCTCCGCAGGCGGAGAAGGTGGCCTCCCAACAAGCGCCTCCCCGTGACGCGAGGCCGGGGCTTATTCAGGCCCTTGCGGACAAATACGGGACTCTATAATACGGGGCGACGGTTAACCCCGGAGATCTCTTGTCATGCGGGCCTACATCGCAGAGTTTCTGGGCACTTTCACGCTGGTTTTTGTCGGTACTGCGGTTGCCACGCTGCAGGGCCTCAACGAACACGGGACGATCGGACTGGTGGAGATCTCGATGGCCTTCGGCTTCACGCTGATGGTCATGGTGTGGGTGCTGGGCCCGGTTTCCGGCTGCCACCTCAACCCGGCGGTCACGCTGCCGATGGCCCTGTCGGGCAGGTTTCCTTGGTCGCGGCTGCCCGGTTATCTCATCGCCCAGTTCGGCGGCGCCACCGCCGCGAGCGCCGTGCTCTTGTTTCTGTTAAAGGGAATTCCGACCTACTCGCTGGAGCAGCACGGTCTGGGTGCCAACGGCAACCCCATGAAAATGCAGGTTGCCCAGCTCTTCGGTTTTGAACTGGTGATGACGGCCCTGTTTCTGATGACAATCTTCTCAACGACGCGCAAGGACGCCATCCGCGGGTTTGAAGCCTGGGCGATCGGCGGTTTCCTGATGGTCGCGCACTTGATCGGCGCTCAGCTCGGCGACTCGTCGCTCAACCCGGCCCGCAGCTTTGGCCCGGCGATCTTTGAAGGGGACAAGGCGCTCGGCGTACTATGGCTGTTCATCGTCGCTCCCTTGATCGGCGGCGTGATCGGGTGGCGGTTGTTCGCCCTGATCCATGAAGAAGGGTAATGGAGCGAAACGATATGCGTCTTCTTCTCATCTGCCTCGTCGCCGGCACGGCGGCGATCGGCTGCGGTACGTCGACACAGCCTCCCAAACCGGCCAGCGCGCCGCAGGCTGGCGTGCCGGCGACGGCGCCAGGGACCGAGGCCTCGAAGAATGAGCCCGATCAGGCAACGGGTCATGAGGCCGCCGCGCAAACGACGGAGGGGAAAGGCCCCTCGGCACAAGAAACTCGGAAGGTGATGCTTGGCGACCCGGAGCTGACCGCCGGCATACCGGGCGAGGGCGATCTGACGGTCGAGCAAGTGAAGGGCTGGCTCGACGATCCGCGTAATCACGAAGCTCTTGACTTCGATCTGCCCTTGGGCCTCGCTACCGGCCGCGCCCTCGTAAAGGGGGTGGAGGCCGATCCGCTGACTCGCGCAAAGATCGAACTCGGTCGCCAGCTCTTCTTCGAACCTCGTTTGTCGCGCGACGCGAGCGTAAGTTGCGCGAGTTGCCACAGCCCCGATCACGGCTACGCGGCCGAGACTCGCTTTGGCCTCGGCATTGGCGGACAAACGGGCGGTCGCAACTCACCCGTGGCCTTTAACCGGCTCTTCAGCGACAAACAGTTCTGGGACGGCCGCGCGCCGTCGCTCGAAGATCAGGCGCTGGGACCGATCGCCAATCCGATCGAAATGGGGAACACGCACGAAGCGTGCCTCACTTGCCTCAAGGCGGTGCCCGAATACGAGCTTCAATTCAACAAGATCTTCGGCCGGATGACGATCGAGAATGTCGGCGAGGCGCTTGGCAGTTTCGAGCGGGCGCTTGTCACGGGCCCGTCGCCCTTCGACTACTACGAGCAGTTCCGTCCCTTTGAGAACCAGGACATCGACGATCTCGACGACGAGGACAAGGTGCTCTATGATAAGGTCAAAACCGACCTGGAAGCCCACCCCATGTCGGAAAGCGCTCGCCGCGGCCGCGAAATCTTCTTCACTGACAAGGGCTCCTGCACGGCCTGCCACGTCGGACCGAATCTGAGCGACGAGCTGTATCACAACCTGGGAATCGGCATGGACGCTGGGCAGCCCGACCTGGGCCGCTACGTCATTACCAACGAAGACAAGGACCGCGGCGCCTTCAAGACGCCAACCATTCGCAACGTCACCCTCACGGCCCCCTACATGCACGACGGCAGCTTGAAAACGCTGGAAGAGGTGGTCGAGTGGTACAACAAGGGTGGGCACCCCAACCCCCACCTCGATCCGAAGATCAAGAAGCTCAATCTTTCTGAGCAGGACCAAAAGGATCTGGTCGAGTTCATGAAAGCGTGCGAGTCGCCGTTGCCGAAGGTCGAGCGCGGCCGATTGCCCAAGTAGTTGAGAGCCTATCCGAGAACCGGCATTGTGGTGCCGGCTTCCCGCCTGCTGCCGGTTCTTCGCAGGCTCTAATCTAAGTGGCTCCGACGCTCCGCGCCGGAGGAGACGCTACCGTAGCGACCGCCTTCTCCGTCACGGAGTGCCAGGGCTGCTTAAAACCTTACCCAACCGCGCCTCGAAGTCTTCCTGGCCGCGGATGATCTGCAGTTCGATGGTGAGGGCCCACAACGGAACTGCGCCCAGCCGATCGACTCGCAGCTTGACGAGATCTTTACCCGTGCAGACGACCGCTTCCGCGCCCAACGAGGCGACCCACCGGGCTAGGCTTTCAACGTCCTCGCGCTGGTAGGCGTGATGGTCGGGAAACTCACGCAGCGCGACTACGTCCGCCCCGGCACACGTCAACGTGTGTCGAAATCCGGCCGGGTTGCCGATGCCGCAGAAGGCGGCCACGCGTCGGCTAGCGATCGTATCCAGCGGCACGTGCTCACCCGCGGCGTTCGCCAGTCCTCGGGGCGGGTGCGCGACTTCGATCCAGGTGGCCCCGGGCGCGTACCGACGGATGCGCTTTTCGATCGTCGACCGTTTCTCGGCTCCCACCGCGTCGGCACGCGAAAGGGCGACGACCTGGGCACGTGCCAGTCCGCAAAGAGGTTCTCGTAGCGTGCCCCTGGGAAAAACGTGTTCAAAACCGAACGGCTCCAGGGCGTCAATGAGCACGACATCGAGGTCTCGGGCGAGACGACGATGCTGAAATCCGTCGTCCAGAATCACAAGCTGGCTTTCAAACTCTTCGATCGCCATCTTGGCGGCCGCCACCCGATCGGGGTTTAGCACGTGCGGCACGTCGGGCAGGTGCTGCTCCAGCTCGAGCGCCTCGTCGTTGGCCGCTCCTTGTTCGGCGCCGTAGCCTCGGCTGACGAGAACGACGCGCACGCCACGCGCCCGGTACCAGCGGGCCAGCCACTCGACCATCGGCGTCTTGCCCGTGCCGCCAAGCGTGATGTTGCCGACGCTCACCACCGGAACGTCCACCCGCTCGATCGGCGAACGGCCCGTGTCGTAGCGGTAGTTGCGCCATCGCATGGCCGCCGCGTAACCCAGCCCCGCGCCGCACAACAGCGCCCGGCTGGCGGTCGCCCAGACTCCTCGGCGGCGGCCGCTGACCAGATCGCGGAAGGACGAAGCAACGGACGACAAGCTCGGTAACCCGACGCTCGGTGACGGAATTGTCCGCGAAACCTCAACTACAGCTTCTTGCAGATGGCGTCGGCCATTTCGCGCGTGCCTACGGCCGTGGGATCGTCGCGGTGCGGCTTGAGGTCGTAGGTCACGTGCTTGCCCTCGGCGATCACGTCGGCAACCGCCTTTTCCAGGCGGTCGGCGGCGTCGGTCTCTTTCAGGTGCCGCAGCATCAGCATGCCCGACAGGATCAAGGCCGTCGGATTGACCTTGTTCATCCCCTTGTACTTGGGAGCGCTGCCGTGCGTGGCTTCAAACACGGCCCCCTCCGGACCGATGTTCGCCCCCGGCGCCACGCCGAGGCCGCCCACAAGCCCGGCCGCCAGATCGCTCACGATGTCGCCGTAGAGGTTTTCCAGCACGAGGATGTCATACAGCTCCGGCTTCTGTACGAGCTGCATGCACATGTTGTCGACGATCCGGTCCTCGAACTCGATGTCGGCGTACGCGTTCGCCACGTCCCGCGCCACCTGTAGCCACAGGCCGTCGGTGTGCTTCATGATGTTGGCCTTGTGGACGCAGGTCACCTTCTTGCGGCCATTGGCGCGGGCATAGTCGAACGCACAGCGAACGATCCGCTCCGTGCCCGACACGCTGATCGGCTTGATCGAAATGCCCGTCTCCTGGGGACCTGTTTTAACCTTGCGATCGGGCGAGATCTGATTGATGAACTCGACGAGCTTGGCCGTTTCGGGTTTGCCGCGCTCGAACTCGATGCCGGCGTAGAGGTCTTCGGTGTTCTCGCGGACGATCACCAGGTCGACGGGCACGTCGTTGAAGAACGTGCGCACCCCCTGGTACTGCTTACAGGGACGGATACAGGCGAATAGTCCCAGCGCCTGTCGCAGATGGACGTTGATGCTGCGAAAGCCGGTGCCCACGGGGGTGGTGATTGGCGCTTTGAGGGCGCAGCGAGTGCGGCGGACGCTTTCCATCACCGCGTCGGGCAGCGGGGTGCCGGTGCGGGCCATGACATCCACGCCCGCTTCTTGAACGTCCCAGTGGATTTTGACGCCGGTGGCGTCAATGCATCGCCGTGTTGCCTCGGCGAGTTCCGGACCGGTGCCGTCGCCCGTAATCAGCGTCACCTCGTGTGCCATCGAACAGAACCTCTTTGCCTAACTTGAGATGGGACTGAGGCAAGACAGGCTAACAGAAGCCAGCAAGAGCGTCAAACGACAGGCGCCCAAGCGTGGTCGCGGACAAGACGAGCGAGCCGGGGCGAACCCGCCTCCAAGCTTAAAAGATGGTCAGGCGGGCGCGCCGCTCGCTGCGGAGTCCGTTTACAGTTGTAGGGTTTTGAACGAGCGGAGGACTCCCATGGCGGCGGTTCGTGCGGGCGAGTTGTGGACGCTTCGCATCGACAGCGAGTTCAGGCGGGTCAAGGTGATCGGTCCAGCCGGGAAGCGGGGCTGGTGGCGCTGCGTCGATCTGGCGACCGACATCTACGTTTTGGCTCGCGAAAACTGCTTTGCCGAGCGCCAGGGAGGGGGCGGCCCCACAAGGGCACACGGGAGACCGACCTCGGACCGGTGATCTTGACGTCGGATCGAGGCGTGTCCCGCCCGGCGAATGACTTCCACGCGAAGCATAACTCACCACCGCGAGAAACGCTGCCAAGTTATCCGGCGCCGACCAGGCGCGACGCTGTCTCTACGAGCCCGGCGCGGCCTTGCCTGCCGCGTTCGGACAGATTTACGACGGCTCGCTCTCCTCGTGCATCCAGCGTTTCAACAGGGGCACCAGCGCGAAGCAGATCGCCGCCGAGATCGTGGCGGCGATGGCGATCCGCAGAAAGACGTCGCCGTAGGTATGGACCGTGTCGATCGGCGCCGGGAATTTAGTTGCCCCTTCGCTCCCCTTCACGCTGGTGAACTGGGCGATGATCGCCGCCAGGTATTGCGAAAAAGCGGTCGCCAAAAACCAGGTACCCATCACCGTACTAACCAACTGCTTCGGGGAGAGCTTGGTGACCATCGCCAGGCCCACGGGCGACAAGCAAAGCTCCCCGCTCGTGTGCAGAAGATAGCCGAGGAGCAGCCAAACCATGCTCACCATCCCGCGCCCGTCGGCCGTTTGCGCGCCGTACCAGAAACTCAAGAACCCCAGGCCGAGTTGCAACAGTCCCAGAGCGAATTTCGACGGTGTGCTCGGCTCCAAGCCCCGCGCTCCCAGGTAACCCCACAGAGCCGTGAACACCAGCCCGAAGACGACGATGTAGATCGCGTTTACCGATTGGAACTTGCTGGCCGGAATCTCGTCGTCGCGGTGTGCCACGCGCATGCCCACGTTGCCGGTATCAACGGTCCAGGGGATCTCGAAGTTGGGATCGCTGCTCTTTTCTCTCAACTCCGCCAGAGCATTGATCGTGAACAGCTTGCCGCCGTTTGTGTAGCCGAGTTGCTCCTGCGTTGGCTGCAGGTTGATCGTCTTGTTTACGTCGCCATCGCCGACCACCTGAGCGCCGGCCGGTTCGATGACCCGATCGACGTTGCGGTCCGTGAACAGGTTGACCGAGCTGCCGGCCTGCTCGAAGAAGGCCCAGAACAGCATCACAAAAAACATCAGGATCAATACCACGAACATCCGCTCGCGCCGGATCTTGTCGAGGCGAAACGTTTCAAAACCGAGGTAGACCGCCGCCACCAGGCCGGCCAGCACGAGCACCAGGCCGGCCGGCTTACTTGCCTCTTCCGCCACGACCGCGGCCGTCCTCGCCCAGGAGTTTTCGCTCGCCGCCAGATCCTTGATAGTTGCTTCCGGGATGAGCACCATCGCCTGGCCGTTTTCTCGCAGGGGCCCGAAGCCCGACACCAGAAGTGCGAACAGTGGAATGGCCACCGCCGTTGCCGCCAGTACGATCAGGCGCAGAACGCTCTGCGGCGTCTCCTCCCCCTCTCGCCCGACGCGCGGCGGCGCGCCGGCGTCTTCGGGCAGTCCGCCGCGGCCGATGGCTACCCAGGCCACGGCCGCCGCCGCCAGCAGCGAAACGCCCACGAAGACGTTGATGGCCGTCGAGATCAAGTTGCTTTCGTGGAAGAAAAACAGCGCGCCGGCCCCTGCGATCGCGCCGCTCATGATGAGCAGCCGAGCGAGTACGCCGGGCATGACGAAAACTGCCAGGCCGGTGAGCATGCCGATGGTCGCCAGGCCAAACCCCCAGGACCAGCCATAGGTCTCGCCGATATACCCGCACAACAGGGGCGACATCGCGGCGCCCAGGTTGATGCCCATGTAGAAGATCGTGAAGCCGGCGTCGCGCTTGGCGCTGTGCTGCGCGTAGAGTGAGCCGACCATGGTCGAAATGTTGGGTTTGAAGAAGCCGTTGCCGACGATGAGCAGCGCCAGGGCCGCAAAGAAGGCCCAGGTCTTGGGTATGGTCAGCGTCAATTGGCCGAGCGCCATCAGGGTGCCCCCAAGCACCACGGCCCAACGGGCGCCGAGCAGCTTGTCGGCCAGCATTCCCCCGAAGAAGGGCGTCATGTAGACCAGCGCGGTATAGGCGCCATAGACCGTGATGGCGGGAGCGTCCTCGTATCGCAAGAAACCCTTGGTCATGTAAAAGACCAACAGCGCCCGCATGCCGTAGTAAGAAAACCGCTCCCACATCTCGGCGAAAAAGAGCGTATAGAGGCCAGCGGGGTGGCCAAAGAGGGTTTGGTGTTGCGGCTGGTCAGACTGCATCGGAGCACTCCGGACAAAAAGCGTAATGTACCCGAATCGCCGGCCTCGCCGTAGGGCGGAAGTGGCCGCGGTGTTCGGTCGATGTTGCCGATCCTTGCGTCCGACTGTCGGTTCCGTAACTGAAGCCCATCTTGACCGGTTTGGCTCGATCGACGATCATCCGCCCCGCGCCGTAAGCCGCCGTCGCGGCCGGCGCCAGGAACCGCATGCTACGCCGCCAAAATCTTGGAGTTTTGCTCGCCGCTGTCACCGCCCTGGCGACGGGTTGTCAATCGCCCTACTATGCCGATCGAGGCGCGGCCCTCGGCGGAGTCACGGGGGCGGGCGTGGGAGCACTCGTTGGCAGCGCGGTTCGGCATCCCGTGGCTGGAGCTTTGGTGGGGGCGGGGGTGGGAGCCGTCTCTGGCGCAGCCGTGGGCACGGGGCTCGACGAAATCGAGGCCCGTAACCGGGCGGCGATCGCGGCCACGATGGGGCGCCCGGTCGCACCGGGCGCCGTGGCCGTCGACGATGTAATTGCCATGTCGCAGGCCGGAGTCGACGAGAACGTGATCATCAACCACATTCGCTACAACGGCGTGCAGCGACCGCCGCAGACGGGCGACCTGATCGCCCTTCAGCGGGCGAACGTCGGCCCGCGCGTGATCGCGGCTCTGCAGGCGCCGCCGGTGCAGGCGGCAGCAGGCATTGCTCCGCCCCCGCCCGTTGTCTACCCTCCTCCTCCGCCGCCCTGGGGCTATCCCGTCTATTACTATCCGCCGCCCCCGCCGGTGGGTTACGGTTTTGGCGTTGCGTTCCGCTAATCCGCCGCCGATCGTTATCGAAACAGGACGAATCGGCCGTCTTTGGTCACGACACCCGCCGCACCGTTGCCGGAACTAAGCGCTGAGCCGGCATCTCCCGCCGGTCCGCCCGTTTTGTCGTAGAGTTGCCAGGCGAGCTTGCCGTCTTTCTTCCAGGCAACGAGTGTGTTGCCTCGGTCGTCGCTTAATACGACGAGCCCGGTGCGGATGCCACACTGACCCGGTGTCGTCACTTCGCCGGGTGGTAGTACTTGCCCCGCGCGATCAAGGCGAGCGAAGCGAATTCGCCCCTTCGTGGGCCAGGCTGCCACGAAGCCGTCGGGCGTGGCACAGACCGAATAGTAGGTCATCGGGCAGGAATCCGTCTTCCACGAGGAGCGGCTCACTTTTGTCCGAGCCACTTCGCCGCGCTCGTCGTTCCACAGGGCCAAGAACATATCGCGCTCGTCGTTCGTCTCCTCTCGGTAGAAGATGGCGAGCCTGCCGTCGACCGCGTAAGTGCTGCTCGTGGTGCAGCAGTTGCAGGGGTTGAACGACCGGTCGATCTCGACGGCGGGACCAAACGATGCCCCGTCATCGTGTGAGACGTTGACGTACAGCTTGTCGGCCAGCCAACAGGCGGCGACGTTCCCTTTTTTGTCGACTGCCAGAGAAAAACCTTCGCTCGGCTTGTGGTTGATGTTCTGCAGGCGTGAGAACGATGTTTCGCCGGGCTTGAGCCGTGTATAAAAGAATCCCCACTCTTCCTTGGGCAGCTTTAGCTTCCAGGCGTTGGTTCCCAACGCCACGTGGACAATGCCGCCGCGGCCAACCGCCAGATCCCAGACGTTGAACTCCAAGCCGGGTTGGCGCGAGCCTTGGTCGACAAGGTCGAGGGGAGCCTCAAACGTGCGTCCGCCGTCAACCGACCTCAGGTACTTTGGACCGTCCGGCGAGTCACACGCGACGTGGATGATTCCTTCCGAATCGCACCTGGCGGATATCGGTTGGCCGCCCTGCATGACCGCCGAGACCAGGACGTCGGCCGTTTCTGGGGCCGCTCGCATGGTCGAGCAGGCGATAAAGAAAACCATTCCGCAGACCGCAGACACGGTCGTCCTATGAGTCCCTCGTTGGATCATGACAGGCTCCTCGTATCGTCCGGCTGACTTGGCACGGTTTTGATGATACGCTGCACCTTAGGCCCGTGCAAAAGGGAGCCCGCGCAAGAGGCCAGACAAACGTGTCTGTGTCCGGGCGCAAAGGACAAGAATTGCGGCACATGATGAACGAGCCAACGACGCTCTGGACCAAGTTGCTCGCAGACCAGCGCGCGCTGGTAGGCGACGAGGGCGACTTCCTGGCGAACATGGCGAACTGTGCCGCCCTCTTGTTTTACGGCCTGGACGACGTGAACTGGGCCGGCTTCTACTTGCTGAAGCAGGGGCAACTTGTGCTGGGCCCGTTTCAGGGACGGCCGGCATGCGTTCGCATCGACCTGGGCCGCGGCGTATGCGGAACGGCTGCGGCGCGGCGCGAGACGATCGTCGTGCGCGACGTGCATCGCTTCGAGGGGCACATCGCCTGCGACGAGCGGTCGCGATCGGAAGTGGTCGTGCCGCTGATGGCCCAGGAAAACCTCCTCGGCGTCCTCGATCTCGACAGCCCTCGGCTCGGCCGCTTTGATTCCGAAGACGCAAGGGGGCTGGAGGAATTCGTGCGGGTGTTGCTGACGTCGTCCGAATTGAACGAAATCGGCGCCGCGCCGCTGGATACCAGGTAAATAGCATGTCCGAAACCGATTCCAGCGACGACCTGACAACGCTGCTCGTCGAGTTCGTCAACCGGCCCAAGTATCGGCCCGCCAAGCCACGCCAGCTTGCCAAGAAGCTGGATGTGCCCGAGCACCGTCTTCGCGACTTCAAGCGCTTGATCAAAGATCTGGTCAATCAGGGCAAACTGACCTACGCCGACAAGCACCGCATCCTGCCTGGCGTCGGGGGGCCGTCGAAGGCACCTAAAGCACGCAAGGCGGGAGAGGGGCACATTACCGGCGTCTTTCGCCGCAATCCGGCCGGATTCGGTTTCGTGCGCCCCTCCGGAACGCTCCCCGGACAGGGGCGCGAACAGGACGTCTATATCACGGCCGACGAGGCCGGTGACGCCGCCAGTGGCGACGTCGTGCTTGTGCGCCTGAAGGGCCGCGGCGGGCGGGGTGTCCGCGGCACCATCCTCGAGATCATCGAACGCGAGACGCACGAGTTCGTCGGCGTCTACTTCGAGCGGGGAGGCGGCGGCTGGGTGCAGGTCGACGGCACGCTTTTCAGTCGTCCCATCTCGGTGGGAGACCCCGGGGCGAAAAATGCTCAGCCCGACGACAAGGTGGTCTTCGAGATGGTGCGCTTCCCCACGCACGTTCACGACGGCGAGGGGGTGATCACCGAGGTGCTCGGCGCGCGCGGCGAGCCGGGGGTCGACACGCGGTCGATCATCCGTGAATACAACCTGCCGGAAGCGTTCGCCGACGACTCCCTGGAAGCCGCACGCCAGGAGGCGGAGCGATTCGATGAAACGAATCTCGCCGGCCGCCTTGACCTGACGACCGAGACCGTGATCACGATCGATCCGGCCGACGCCCGCGACTTCGACGACGCCATTTCGCTGCGCCGCGAGCCAAACGGTCACTGGACGCTAGGCGTGCACATCGCCGACGTTTCGCACTTCGTCCGGCACGGCACGCCGCTTGACCGCGAAGCCTACCGGCGCGGCACCAGCGTCTACTTGCCCGACCGCGTTATCCCGATGCTGCCGGAGATCATTTCCAACGGGCTGGCGAGCCTGCAACCCGACCGAGTCCGCTACACGAAGACGGCCCTGCTCGAGTTCAGCGCCGAAGGCGTCCCCGTGGGGGCCGAGTTTCACACGGCGGCCATAAAGAGCAAACGCCGCTTCACCTACGAAGAGATCGACGAATATCTGGCCGACCCCCCGGCGTGGCAGAAGAAGCTCACCCCGGAGGTGCACGGGCTCGTGGGGCGGATGCACGAACTGGCCATGACCTTGCGCCGGCGCCGCCTGGCCCGCGGGGCGCTCGAGCTGTCGATGGACGAGATCAAGGTCGACCTCGATCGGCACGGTCGCGTCGTCGGCGCCCACAAGGTGGTCAACACCGAAAGTCATCAGATCATCGAAGAATTCATGCTGGCGGCCAACGAGGCCGTGGCGCGGCGATTGAAACAGGCCGAGTGGCAGTTCCTGCGCCGCGTCCACCACTCGCCCGATCCTCGCAAGTCGAAGGCCCTGACCGAGTTCGTCGGCGCGCTGGGCTATCAGACCGAAAGCCTGCAAGACCGCTTCGAGCTGCAAAGACTGCTGCGCGAGGTGCTCGGTCAGCCCGAGCAGCACGCGGTGAACTACGCCGTGTTGCGCAGTTTGCAGCGTGCCGTTTACAGTCCCGAGGAAGAAGGGCATTACGCGCTGGCCAGCGATTGCTACTGCCACTTCACGTCTCCCATCCGGCGTTACCCCGACCTCACGATTCACCGGCTGCTGGAACTTCTCTTGCGCGGGGGCAAGCCGCGCCACGACTTCCAGCAGTTGGCCGTGCTGGGCGAGCACTGTTCGGAGCGGGAGCAGCAGGCTGAAGAGGCCGAGCGCGAGCTGACCAAGGTCAAGCTACTCAATTATCTCAGCGGCCGGATCGGCATGGAGATGGACGCCGTAATCACGGGCGTCGAGCAGTATGGACTGTTCGCCCAGGGGATTGAGTTGCCGGCCGAGGGCCTGATTCACGTCACATCGCTCTCCGACGATTACTACCAATATGACCGCCGCAGCCACACGCTGTCGGGCCGCCGCGGCGAGAACCAATTCCGCTTGGGCGACCACGTGCGGGTCGTTGTGGCGCAGGTCGACGTCGATCGGCGGGAACTCGACTTTCGGCTGATCCAGCGCACGGGACGGCATGGCGAGGACGGGCAGCCGTCTCGCCCCCGCGGCGAATCGACCCGGCGGCCCAAGGGGGATGCGCGCGACGGTAGAGGTGGCAACCATTCAGCCGAAAAACGCCGTCGCAAATCGGACAGTGCCAAGAAGGGCAAAAAGCGACGAAAAGAGTGACCCTCGAGCGCCGACGCGGTAACGACCTACCATTCGATCCCGCGTTGGGCCTTAATTCCCCGTTTGTATGGATGCTTGATCTCACGCATCTCCGTAACGAGGTCGGCCGCTTCGATCAGTTCGGGCTTGGCATTCCGGCCCGTAAGAATGACGTGGACGTGTGGAGGGCGTGACTGCAAGGCCGCCAGGACGTCGTCCAGCGGCACGTAGCCGTAGTCGATCGCGTAGTTGATCTCGTCCAGCACGACGAGATCGGTCTCACCGGCGGCCATTCGCTCGCGGGCAAAATCCCACGCCGCCATGGCCACCTGCGTGTCGCGCCGGCGGTCCTTCGTGTCCCAGGTAAAGCCTTCGCCCATGGGCCGGAACTCGAATTTCTCAAACCGCTTTGCCGCCGCCTGCTCGCCCGTCTTCCAGGTGCCTTTGATAAACTGCACCACCAGCACCGAATAGCCGTTTCCCAAAGCGCGCAGGGCCGTGCCGAAGGCGGCGGTGCTCTTCCCTTTGCCGTTGCCCGTGTTGACGATCACAAGACCCTGCCGATATTCCATGCTGACTCCGAATGAGCGATGGCGGATGACGACCGCGACGGTCGCGATCTTGCGATCCAGTCTACCGCAGCCAAAAGAACAAACGCAGCCGTCGCGAAGGACGGCTGCGTTACCGCCTGAAAAGTGAAGAGTCGTCGCCGACCTAAGGTCGAGCCTTGTCCGTATTCGGCCGGGCCGTCATCTCGGCGGCGGGCGAGTCACCCGTCGTCGAACCGGGTCCGCCGGCCATCACGTCGCGTAGCTCGGCCGCCAACTTGTCCTTCGGGTTTAATTGGGCAGCCCGGGCGAGCTGTTTGACTGCGTGGTCGCGGTGGCCGAGGTATCCATATTGGAAACCGAGCAGGAACCGCTTGGCCGGCGAATCCTCGCTACGGACGGAACTCTCGAGCGCTCGCAACTGCGTCGTGTAGTCGTTGCCCTGGTAGAGCTCGCGGAAGTTGGTCACGACCGCTCCCCACTGGTTCTGCGGCAACAACTGCATGGCGAGTTGGGTGGCGCCGGCCGCCTGCTCATACTGGCCGGTGGCGAACAACGCCTGGCCGAGCAACATCAGCAGACCGCCGTTCCGCGGATCGTCGAGGAGAGCGTGTTGCCAGTCTCGGACCGCGTCTTCGTAGCGGCCCGCCTGAAAATCCTGCTCACCCAAAACGGCGTAATCCTGCTGCCCGCTCGTGGGCGCACTCGGACCGGCAGAGGCGCCGGATGCGGCGTACCCGCCACCGCCGTCCCCCCCGCCGCCATATCCGCCGCCTCCGTATCCGCCGTAACCGCCGTAACCGCCAGCGCCATATCCGAGTCCCCCCATTCCGTAACCAAGCCCGCCGAGACCCAGGCCGTAGCCAAGTCCCCCGTAACCGAAGGGCATGAACCCGAGCCCGCCATACCCCAGTCCACCCGGACCGAACCCGAAACCGCCCAAGCCGCCGTAGCCGAGGGCGTTCATGCCAACCCGGCTCGATAGGTTCCCAGCCCCGTAGCCGGCCAAGCCGTGTCTACCAACGAACGAATTGGCGCCGTATCCGCGCCCCGCGAAAGTCCGGCCGGAGCCGGCCCTTTGTCCCGCGAAGTTGCGAGAGGCGAAGTTTCCAGCGCCTCGGTACCCGGAGGCATAGCCGCCAGCCCGGCCGCCGCCGTAGCCGCCCCGGTAACCCCCACCGCCGTGATAGCCGCCACCATGAAAGCCGCCTCCTCCATGACCGCCTCCCCCGCCGTGGCCGCCACCACCTCCCCCGCCGTGGCCAAACGCCTGGCCGTCCAGCCCGCTCAGCGCGGCCAACATGGTCGCGGTCAATCCAACACTCTTGATCCAGTCGCGTCGTAGCATTTTCGCATCCCCCTCTCAAATCGTTTCCGAGCCCCATCTCAAGGGAACACTTTCCGTGCCACTCAGCCTGACGAAGCACCGCCAAAGCCCGGGTCGGAGTGCGTGCCAGTCAGGTGAGAAAACCCTAACCTATGGGCCTTGCGTTGATCCACCGAGGGCCGCCCCGGCGCGGGCTTTTTGCTTGTGACGCCGGCCATACATCGTAAAATGCTGATGCGTTATTCGCCCCCGCCTCTTCCCACTATCGCGATCAAGGAGCTTGCCATGTCGCCCACAACCCGCCGAAGCTTTTTGATGAAGACTTCTCTGGCCGCCGCGGGAGCGACGCTGGCGGGACCTTCGTTCAGCAGGGTGCTTGGCGCCAACGACGCCATCCGCGTGGGTATCGCCGGCCTCAACGGTCGCGGCCAGAGCCATCTGGCCGACCTGGCGAAGATTCCCGGGGTGCACATCACCTACCTGATTGATCCCGATCAAAAGGTGCTCGAGCGCAGCGTGAAGACGGTCGTCTCGCTCACCGGCCGCACGCCGCAGGCCGTTCAGGACATCCGGCAGGCGCTTAACGACAAGGAACTGGACGCCGTCACGGTGGCCACACCCAATCATTGGCACTCGCTGATCACCATCTGGGCTTGCGACGCCGGCAAGGACGTGTACGTCGAAAAGCCCTGCAGCCACAACGTCCACGAGGGACGAATTGCCCTCGACATGGCCCGCAACAAGAACCGCATCGTGCAGCACGGCACACAGAGCCGCAGCGACGTCGACTGGGCCGGCGCGATCGATTTCATCAAGTCAGGCAAAGCCGGAAAACTACAGGTGGCGCGCGGGCTGGTCTACAAGCGGCGCGACAGCATCGGTTTCAAACAGGCCGAGTCTCCACCCGACGATCTCGAGTTCAACCTGTGGCTCGGTCCCGCGCCGGAGCAGCCGTTCCACCGGAACCTGGTGCACTACAACTGGCACTGGTTCTGGGACACGGGCAACGGCGACATCGGCAACCAGGGCGTGCACCAGATGGACATCGCGCGCTGGGGGATCGACGGCGCCACGTTGCCCAAGAGCGTGATCGGCCTGGGCGGCCGCTTCGGGTACGAAGATCAGGGGCAGACCCCGAACACGCAGATCGCCGTCTTTGACTACGGCGACGCGCAGTTGATCTTCGAGGTGCGCGGCTTGCCCACGGAAAGTTATCCGCGCGCCGGACTGATGGGCGACAACGTTTTTCACTGCGAAGGGGGCCTCGTCACCCGCGGACGTTTCTATCCCAAGGGCAGCGACCAGCCGGAAAAAATCCCGACCGCCCCGGTGGGACCGGGCGGGAGCCATTTCGCCAACTTCATCTCGGCCGTCCGCAGCCGCAACCAGGCGGAACTGAACGCCGACATTCAGGAAGGGCACTACTCGTCGGCCCTCTGCCATCTGGCGAACATTTCCTATCGCCTCGGCAGCCGAGTTCCCTTCGATCCTCAGACGAACGCGTTGGGCGACAACAAGGAGGCCTACGAGACGCTCGAGCGCATGGAACAGCACCTTTCGGCGAACGGCCTGAAGCTCGACGGCGAAAGCTACCTGCTCGGCCGTAAGCTGGCTTTCGACGCCAAGACAGAGCGATTCGACGGCGACGAGGAGGCAAACCGCCTGCTGACGCGCCAATACCGGGCACCCTTTGTCGTGCCGGAAAAGATAGCGTGATGGCTACGACCCGGTGACCGGCGAACGGTATCGGACATGCTTACCGCCTAATCCGCGGCCCGTCGGGACGGCCCACCGGGCACCAACCAAGTAGATCGCGGTCTACGCAGGTCCCCCTTCCACAAATCGGGCCGCTTCCTATAATACGTGTTTCTACACAAATGCCCGCAGAGCCGGACCGGACGAAATATGCCCAAGCAGAAGACACATAAGGCCACCAAGAAGCGTTTTCGCCTAACGGGCACGGGGAAGGCAAAGCACCGCCACGCCGGCACGAGTCACCTGGCCGCCGGCATGTCGAAGAAGCGCCGCCGCAACCTGCGGGGAACCACGGTCGCGGCTGATGTGGAAACAAAGCGTATCCAGACGCTGCTCGGAAAATACAGCTACTAGAGCTTGAAACAAGGCTCAAGATAAGGATCCACGGTCATGAGAAGCATGAAAGGCGCGGCCCGCACGCAGGCCAAAAAGCGCCTCTTCCGCAAAGTCAAAGGCTACGTTGGTGGGCGCGGGCGGCTTTACCGCACGGCCAAGGAAACGCTCGCACGCGCCGGCGCCTATGCCTTCCGAGATCGCCGCGCACGTAAGCGCGACTTCCGCCGCCTGTGGATCATCCGGCTCAACGCGGCCGTCCGCGAGCGGGGCCTGCGTTACAGCGAGTTCATCAACGGCCTGAACAAATCGGGACTCGAGCTCGACCGCAAAACTCTTTCGGAGATGGCCATCGCCGACCCCGCCGGGTTCGATGTTGTGGTGGCGCAAGTGCGGCAGGCGCTGGCCGGCTGAGCGAGCCGTCAACCGTGGCACTTGCCGATTTTCTTGCCGAACTGGGACAACTTGAGTCGGCCGCGCAGGCGGCATTCCAGTCCGTGTCCGACGCCGACGCGCTTGAGGCCGCGCGAGTCGAGTTCCTAGGGGCCAAGAGCGGTCGTCTCAAGGATCTGCAAAAAGGACTCGGCGCCGTCGACAAGGCCGACAAGCCGGCAGCCGGCAAACGCTTCAACGAAGTGAAGCAGTCGGTCGAGGCTGCCTTTCTGGCCGCCCAGGAGCGGGTCGCTCGCTCCGGCGTCGCCGCGGGCGGACCTTCGCAGTTCGACCCCACCGTCCCCGGTCGCCGCCCGCGCTTGGGGCACCTGCACCCGATCACGCAGACGATCGAAGATCTGAAACAGATCATGGGCCGGCTCGGCTTCAACGTGGCCGAGGGGCCAGAGATCGAAGATGAGTGGCACAATTTCGAGGCCCTGAACATCCCCCGGGAGCATCCCGCCCGCGACCCGCTGGAGAATTTCTATCTGGCGGCCGCGCAAAAAATCGCGGGCCCAGCGTCGGCGGGCAACGTCGACGCGCCTCCCATGCTGCTGCGCAGCCAGACGAGCACGGTGCAGATCCGCGTCATGGAGCAGACCCGCCCGCCAGTGCGCGTGATCTCGCTGGGGCGCGTCTACCGGCCCGACACGGCCGACGCGACCCATTATCCCATGTTCCACCAGATTGAGGGCTTGCTCGTCGACCGGCATGTGACGATGGCCGACTTGAAGAGCGTCTTGCGGCTGTTTGCGATGAGCTATTTCGGCGGCGACGTACACATTCGCTTTCGGCCGTCGTTCTTCCCCTTCACCGAGCCGAGCGTCGAGGTCGACATGAGCTGGCACGACCGCTGGATCGAGATGGGGGGCGCGGGAATGGTCGACCCGAACGTGCTGCGGGCGGTCGGTTACGACCCGGAGGAGGTGAGTGGGTTCGCCTTTGGCCTGGGCGTCGAACGGGTCTGCGCCCGCCGGCACAACGTCACCGACATCCGCGAATTCTACCGCAACGACATAAGGTTCTTGGAGCAATTCTAGAGTTTAGAGTTGGGTCCTCCGCTGATACCTTGCCACGGCGAACACAACCGTAAGCAGCGCACCTCCCATGCTTGTTTCCTGGAATTGGCTCAAGGAATACGTCGACCTCGATATGCCGCCAGCCGAGGTAGAGCGCCGGCTGATGATGGCCGGTCTCAACCACGAGAGCACCGAGCAGGTCGGCGATGATCTCGCCATCGACTTGGAGGTGACCAGCAACCGGCCCGACTGCCTGGGCCACCTGGGAATCGCTCGTGAGGTTGGCGTCCTCTTCCAGCGACCTCTCACACGGCCGGCGGCCGAACCGCGCGAATCAAAAATACGAGTATCGGACCAGACGCAGGTCAGCCTCGAGTGTCCGGACCTGTGCTACCGCTACACGGCCCGGCTCATTCGCGGCGCCAGGATTTCTGCGAGCCCCGCCTGGCTCAGCCGGCGGCTGGCGACGATCGGCATAGCGGCCATCAACAACGTCGTCGACATCACCAACTACGTGCTCATGGAGTGCGGCCAGCCGCTGCACGCATTCGACTTCGCAAAGCTGAAGGGCCGGCGGATCGTGGTCCGCGAGGGGCGCGAAGGAGAAACGATGCTGGCAATCGACCACAAAACCTACCCCACAGGCCGGGGCGTGTGCGTCATCGCCGACGCCGAGAGACCGGTTGGCATCGGCGGCGTGATGGGGGGCGCCGAGACGGAAGTATCTTCGGCCACGACCGACGTGCTGATCGAGGCGGCCGAATTTGCCCCCCTTTCGATCCGCAACACGGCCCGACGGCTGAACCTGCACAGCGACTCTTCGTATCGTTTTGAGCGCGGCCTCGATCCGGACGGGGTCGACTGGGCGAGTTGCCGTGCATGCCAGTTGATTCTCGACCTGGCGGGCGGCGAATTGGTGTCTGGCGTGATCGACGTGGGGCGAGCCCCGCCGCGCCGCGAGCCGATCGTGCTACGGCTGGGCCAATTGCCGCGGATCCTCGGCATCGAAGTGGCGCCCGGCGAGGTGCGGCGCATTCTCGAGGCATTGGGCAACACCGTAAAAGCGGCCACCTCGCAGCAAATCGAGGTCGTTCCGCCAAGCTGGCGGCGCGATCTGACCCGTGAAATCGACCTCGTCGAAGAGGTGGCGCGGGTACACGGCTACGACGCGATACCCGAGGACGTGAACGTGCCGATGGCCCCGTCGGCCGAGCGAAAGCAAGACCGCGTGCTACCGCAGGTTCGCCGCATTTTGACGGCTCTGGGCTACGACGAGGCGCTGACGCTTAGCGCGGAAGAGGCGGAGTGGTCGGAGGCGTTCAGCCCCTGGACCGACGCGCCTCCGCTCGTCTCGCCGACCCCCATTTTGCGCCGCGCGGACCGTTTGCGGCGAAGCCTTGTCCCGAGCCTGCTCGGCGCGCGGCGGCTGAACGAAAGTGTCTCCAACCCAGTGATCGAACTGTTCGAGATCGCGAACGTCTACTGGCCGCAGCCGGGGAGCTTGCCAGAAGAATCGCTCATGCTCAGCCTGACCAGCGGCGGCGATTTTTCCGCAGTAAAGGGGGCGGTCGAAGCAGTTCTAGATTCGTTGCGAGTGCAGCCGGCGCTGGCGGTCAACGATTTCTCGCATCCTCTGTTTGCAGCCGGCCGGGCGATCGAGCTGCGTCTGGCAGGCGATCGCATCGGGCTCATGGGCGAAGTGAGCGTGACGGGGCGCAAACAGTTCGAGTTGCGAGGGGCGGCAACCGTGGCCGAGTTGCGGCTGGCTCCCTTGATCGATCTCGCCCAGCTCGTGCCTCGTTACCGAGAGGTCCCTTCGACCCCCGCGATCGGCCGCGACCTGAACCTGGAGATCGGCGAGCAAGTCCGCTGGAGCGATGTGGCGGAGGTGGTGCAGTCGGCGGCCGGCGAGGTGCTCGAGCAGCTTACCTTCAAAGACATTTACCGCAACGACGAGTTGACCGGACGAAGTGAGAAGCGGCTATTGTTCAGCGTCACGCTGAGGGACCCGGCCGCCACGCTCACCGGCGCTCAAGCCGACGCCATCCGCGATCGGATCGTAGCTGCCTGCCACGGGCGGTTCGGGGCCCGCCTGCAGGCAGCGAGCTAGAGTGTATCGGGGAGGACGGCCTTCCCGGACGACCATTTTGCGATTGGACGGAATGACCGTGCGCGATGGTCGAGAGCACGCCGGCGTCGTCCCCCCATCGCGCCCGGCTATTTAGGAGACTCACCATGAGTTATGGCTATTACGACGATCGTCGCTCACCGTTTCCGTTCGGCAGGCTGCTGATCGCCGGTTTGATCGCGCTGGTTTCCATCGTCTCGTATCTCAGCACGCGCAGTAAGAACGATCTGACGGGTGAGATGCAGCACGTCGGCATGTCGGTAGAGCAGGAGATCGGCATGGGGCTGCAGGCGCTGCCTGAAATGGAGTCGCAGTACGGGGGCGAATCGACCGATGCACGAGCAAGAGCGCTAGTGACGAAGGTGGGCCAAGGACTGGTCGAGCACTCGGTGGCGGCCAAGAGCCCCTATCAGTTCCGGTTCCACCTTCTGGCCGACCCCAAGACGATCAACGCCTTTGCCTTGCCTGGAGGCCAGGTCTTCATCACGGAGGGGCTATTCAGGCGCCTGAGAACCGAAGGGGAGCTGGCCGGCGTTCTGGGGCACGAGATCGGTCACGTGATCGAGCGCCACAGCGCGCAGCAACTGGCCAAGAGCCAGTTGACCGAGGGTCTAACCGGTGCCGCCGTCATCGCCTCTTACGATCCCGACAATCCGCGCTCACGCGAGACCGCGGCGGTCGCGGTTGCCATCGGCAAGCTGGTCGGTCTGCGATTCAGCCGCGGCGACGAGCTGCAAGCCGACGAGTGGGGCGTGAAACTGACGGCGGCTGCCGGCTACGATCCGCGGGCCATGATCGGCGTCATGGAAGTCCTGGAGGAGGCCAGTCGGGGTGGGGAGCCCCCCGAGTTTTTCAGCACGCATCCCAATCCCCAGCACCGCCTCGCGAGGATCAAACATCTCATCGCCAGGCAATTTCCTGACGGCGTTCCTGGAGCTTTGACGCCGTGAACCGCGACAAATCCGGCTCCCTATCCCCCTGGGGAAGGGGCCTAGCAGCTCACGGGTCGTCGTCGAGCAGTGGCCCGCCCAGCTCGTCCAGCCGCCGGCGGCAGTCGCGCCGACGGTCTTCGGACAGCGGCCGGATCGTTTCGTGTAAGACCAACTCCAGGCCGGTAAGAAGCTCGATCGAAAGCTTGACCCGTTCGGCGGAGCCCTTCAACGGTAGCCAGGAGTCCCAGACGACGATCTTTCCGTCGGAACCGGCGGCCGCGAGCCGCGGCGGCGTGCCGCTATAGGCCACGGCGCGCACGCCGTCGCGGCTGATCGGTGGACCGAGCACCTTTCCGGTGACCGCGTCGCGCAGGCGTGCCACTCCGTCGGAGGTGGCGACCAGCATCGATAAGCCGTCTGGCGAGACCGCAATCGGTTCGATGTTGGACTCCGGGTCGATTGGCGGAGCCACGAGCTTCGCTTGTCCGATCGGCACTTCTTGTGACCGGCCCGTATCGAGCTGCCACCGGCGCACGCTGCCGTCGCCCGAGGTGGTCGTGAGCGTCGCGCCGTCGTCGCTGAACCCGACGCCCGCCAGCTCGCCGGGTTGGACCAGAGGCCGGCCGAAGGCCTGTTCGTGCGGCGCGTTCCAGAACTTCAGGCAGGCACGGTTGCTTCTGGCCGTCGCGGTCAGAGCGGTCCTTCCGTCGGGACCGAAGGCCACCACGTTGACCGGCGCGTCGTGCGGCAGGGGTTTGCCGATGGGCGCCCCCGTGGCCGTCACAAAAAGCCGCGCCTGGCCGTCTTCACATCCCGTAAGCAACAGCCGCCCTTCGGGGCTGAAAGCCAGCGCGCGAACGGGCCGGGGGTGGGCCAGCGCCCCGCCCAGGTTTTGCCCCGTCTCCACCTGGCAGAGCTGAACCTCGCCGGAGGGTTCACGGTCTTCGTAGCCGACCGCGCCGGCTGCGGCGGCGATCTGCCCGTCGGGGCTGAACGCCACCACGCGAACGTTGCCGCGCAAGCGGAGGCTCTCTCCCCGTCGCTGGCCCGTCGCCACGTCCCACATCCGCACCCCGCCGTCGAGGCTCCCCGCGAGCAGGGTCTTGCTGTCCGGGCTGAACGCCAGCACGACAACCGGATGGGTAGCTACAAGCGGCTCGCCTATCGGCTCGGCGTTGGCCGAGCTCCAAAGGCGAACCATCTTGTCGCAGCCTCCGGTGGCGATAAGCCGGCCGTCAGGACTGACGACCGCCGTCATGGGGTATGGTTTTCCGCCCGTTGCCTCTCCCTGGAACACCGGGCCGTGCGTCATCGGCGAACCGACGGGCTTGCCGTCGACGGTCCGCCAGAGGCGGGCTTCCTGGGGCGAAACCGCGACGAATGTCTCGCCCTGCTGGGCAAACGCCACGACGGTAACCGGACCTGCATGCATCAGAGCTGGGTGCATCGGTTTTCCGCTGGCGGCATCCCAGAGTCCCGTCTCGCCAGCGTGCAGCTCGCTTTCGCTGCTGCCGGCCAGGAGCCGTTTTCCTTGCGGGTTGTACGCGAGGGAGCAGATCGGTCCGCTCAGCGTTAGCGGTTGTCCGACGACCTGGCCGGTCGCAACGTCCCAAAACCGCGCCCGGCCATCGGAGCCCGCCGTGACGAGCGAGCCGCCACTGGGAGCAAAGGCGGCCGTTACCACGCCGGTGCCGAGCGAGCCTTCGGCCCGCTTGCGCACCAGAAACGGCCGCCAGCCCGTCACGTTCAGTCGGGCCACGCGTTCCAGGTCGGGCTCTCCGATCCTCTGGCTCGTTTCCAGCGCCTGTCCCAGCCAGACCAGGCCCCGCGCGACCTCTCCCGACTCGCAGAGCATGGCCGCCCGATCGAGCATCATGCTGACCGAAAGGCGCTCCACCTGCCGCTGGTTACTCTCTGCGGCCCGCCGAGCGAGAAACTCCCTCTCGGCGGTTTGCTCGGCTTGCTGCCACAGCCAGGCGACGGCGGCCACTCCCACCAACGCGACCAGCGTCAGTGCCAAGGAGAGCGCCGCCACCGCGGGTCGCCGTTTGGCCCACTTCCAGCCGCGTTCCCAAAAAGTGATGGGACGGGCTCGAATCGGCACGTGATGCAGGAAATTGTGCAAGTCGTCGGCCAGCGCGGCGGCGCTGGCGTAGCGTCCGGACGGTTCCTTCCCGAGGCATTTGAGACAGATCGTCTCCAGGTCTCGTGGGATCTGCGGTTGCAGTCGGCGTGGAGAGACGGGCTCCTCGCTTCGGACCAACGCGAGCGTTTCGAGTGTGGTTGTCCCTTGTAGCGGCACGCGCCCCGTGAGCAACTCGTAGAGCACGACGCCCAAACTGTAGATGTCCGTCGCCGGCCCGATCAGGTCGACGTGTCCGGCCGCTTGCTCCGGTGCCATGTAGTTGGCCGTACCCAGAACGTCGCCGTGCTCGGTGTGTCCCGAGTCTTCGGCCAGCCATTTGGCCAGGCCGAAATCGGCGATCTTAGGCAACCCGTAGGCCGTGCTGCGCACGCCGTGGTTAGCCGCCCGCAGCTCCGATTCTTGTGCGCCGCAGGCCAGCAAAACGTTGGCCGGCTTCAAGTCGCGGTGGACGATCCCGTTGACGTGAGCATGGTGAACCGCCCGGGCGACCAGCTCGATCAACTCGGCGGCGGCCTCGCACGGTTGGGGTTTGCCGGTCAGCTTCGAGCTGAGCGAGCCGCCGGCCACGAACTCCAGCGCCAGGTAAACTCGTCCCTGGTGTTCGATAACTTCGTGGATCTGCACGATATAGGGATGCTGCAGGCGGCCGAGCGCTTCGGCCTCCGCGCGGGCGCGGATGGCCTCTTTCTTGCTGCCCGTGCGGAGGCACTTCAGGGCTACGAGCCGGTTGACGCTCGCTTGCCGCCCTTTGTAAACGATCCCCATGCCGCCCCGGCCCAGCACGCCCAAGATCTCGTAGCCGGGCAAATCGGGCCATTCAGGCCACGCAGATCCGGCCTCATCGGGCGCGTGGCGGCCAGGCTCTTGAGAGCCGACGCTAAAGCGAAGCAGATCGGAGCTCAGCGGCGATTCGCGCAGTGCCGCAAGCAGCGGGTCGACTCGCGTATCGAGCCGCTGAACGGCCGCTTCACATACGGTGCATGTTTCCAGGTGGGCGGCGACTTGCTCGACTTGCTCATCGTCGAGCGTGCCCAAATGAAACGCCAGCAGGTCCGGTTCGGAAGGACAGTCGCTCATCGGTTCACGGACCTGGCATCACCAAAACGCGGGGAGGGCAGGCGGCCAGCTCCGTCCGCCTGTTTGCATCCCGGTCGATCCACAGCATACTAACCTAATCGTGG
This sequence comes from Pirellulales bacterium, assembly GCA_035550375.1. Lineage (GTDB taxonomy): Bacteria > Planctomycetota > Planctomycetia > Pirellulales > JAICIG01 > DASSFG01. The sequence goes on from DASZPH010000061.1 coordinate 152,966, forward strand.
CCGCTGTGACACGTTAAGCGCACGCGGGCCATGCTTTGCGCCTGGTTAGCGGACGGGAAAGGCGATCATGGATCCTCCGGACAAACTGACCTCGCTGAGCCTGCTTGAGCGGGTGCGCGAGCGCGACCAGGAAGCCTGGCGGCGTTTGCTGCACCTCTACGGGCCGCTGGTGGCGCGCTGGTGCAGTCACGCGGGCGTCTTCGGCCAGGACGCCGACGACGTCCAGCAAGAAGTCTTTCAGGCTGTAGCGGCCGGGCTCGATAACTTCCGCCGCGACCGCCCGGGCGACACGTTTCGCGGCTGGCTGCGGGGGATCACTCGCAACAAACTGCTCGACCACTACCGCCGCCGCGAGAAGCATCCGGCGGCCGAGGGAGGGACGGAGGCCCACCTGCAGATGCAGCACGTCGCGGAGCAACCTCTTCCGGAAGAAACCGCGGAGGAACTCGGCGCCCTTTATCAACGGGCCCTGGAGCTGGTGCGGGGTGAGTTCGAGCCGCAGACTTGGGAGGCCTTCTGGCGAGCCGCGGTGGAGGATCAATCCCCCGCGGTCATCGCGGCCGACCTAGGCGTGACGCCGGCCGCGGTCCGCAAAGCCAAGTCGCGGGTGTTGCACCGCCTTCGCGAGGAGTTAGGGGAACTGCTTCCCTATTGATGTCGGCCATTGTTCGGGTGCGGCGAGTAACGCGAGTCCGACTCCGCAAGCGGCGTATGGGGTCGTCGCCCCGTACGAGTCCCAGAAAATCGCTGTCACACGGCCAACGATCTAGTTGGTAACGGGCGATTTGTTGCTCGCGGCCCCTTGCCGCAAGAGTCGCCCCCTTCCTCGTGCGCGGCCCTAATCGACAGACGTCTGGCGATACGCGCACCCGTCCGGCTCAGAACACAAGGTCGCCGTCATGAACCGCCGTTTCCGTCTGTCATCCGCCAAGAAACCACGCCGTCCAAGCAACGATTCTCGCCGCGTCCGCTTTCACAGCCGGCCCAGCTTAGAATCGCTTGAACGACGCGAGTTACTCACCACGTTCAACGTCAACAGCCTGGCCGACCTGGCCAGCCCGGCGGCCGGCACCGTCACCTTGCGGTCGGCCATCGAGGCGGCCAACATGGCGGGGGGCGATAACACCATCAACCTCACGGTGCCCGGCACCTATCAACTTTCCTTGATAGGCACGGCGAATGAAACCGACAACGCGGCAGGCGAGTTGGCGCTTCTCGGCACCGGGAACCTGAACGTCGTCAATACCAGTGGCGGCAAGGCGGTGGTCGACGGCGGCGGCTTGAACCGCGTCTTTGACATCAATCCGGCGGCCGAGAATACGACCCCGTTCACCGTCACTTTCCAGGGGCTGACGATCACCGACGGCCGCGCCTCGCCCGACGACGCCGGCGCCGGGAGCGGCGGCGGCATTCGCGCCCAGGGCGCCGCGAGCGTGGTGCTTAACAACGACGTGATCGACAACAACTCGGCGACCGCCGACGGCGGCGGCATCGCGCTGGAAAGCGCAAACAACGACAGTGTCGGCACGCTTACCGTGAACAACAGCACGATCAGCAACAACCACGCCGGCGATGCCGGAGGCGGCATCGAGACCGACGGCACGGGTCTGATTGCCATCAACGCGGGGACGATCATCGTTGGCAACACGTGTGTCAACCAGGGGGCCGGAATCTGGCTCGACGCAGGGGGTGCAGGACTCGACGTGACCGGGGCCACCATCACCAACAACCGCGCCTTGACCATGCTGGCCGGCGGCATCGGCAACGCCGGCGCGGGTAACGTCTCGATCTCCGATAGCTTCATCGCCCACAACTTCTCCGGCGGCACGGGGGGAGGATTCGGCGATGCGGCCAACATGGGCAACCTGACCGTGACCAACACCCTGTTTGCAGACAATATTTCCGTCGGCAACGGTGGCGCAATTCAGGAGGGCGGCCCGAACACGACCGTCTCCTATTCGACGTTCCAGAGCAACCTGGCCGGCGGTACCGACGACGCCGTGGGCGACGGCGGCGCCTTGTTCGTCAGCGGGCAAAACGTCTCCGTCTCGAACAGCGTCTTTCGCCAGAACGCCGCCAACGACGGCGGTGCCATCGAAGACACGGCCGCAACCTTGAACCTATCGTTCGATTCCTTCGACAAGAACTATATCGTGGCTCAGAACGGAGGCGGCGGCGGCCATGGCGGCGCCGTCGACATTGAGCAGGGCGCGACCTCGGTCACGGTCGGCAACTCGCTGTTTCTGGCCAACGCTTCCGTGGACGGCGGCAACGGCAGCGGCGGCGCCGTTTTCCAAGCGGTCGGCTCGCTGGCTGTCACCAATTCGCAGTTCAGCGGCAACGCTACCGACGGGGGCGCCGGAGCGGTATCGTTTCAGAGCACCGGAACCATCGACGTGAGCGGTTCGTCCTTCAACGGCAACCGTGCCGCCGCCAGCGCCGGCGCCGTGCTAGTGAACACGTCGGGCAACGCGACGTTCACCAACGATACTTTCTTTGCCAACACGACCCCCTTCACGGGCGGGGCAATCTTCGACGAAGCAACGTCCAGCGTCACGCTGCTCAACGATACGATCAACGGCAACACAGCGGCCACCGGAGGAGGCGTAGCAGCGGTCGGACCGACCACCTTGACGATCGAGAACACGATCATCGCCGGAAACACAGCCGCCACGGCCCCCGACATTCAAACCGGCACGGGGATCACAATCGCAGACAACGGCGGTAATCTGGTCGGCAACCTGACTGGCGTGACGGGATTCGGCGCGAATACGCTCACCGGCAATCCGCAACTCGGCAAGCTGGACGACAACGGCGGGCAGTGGGCAGGAGCGCCGAGCGATCGGCACATCGTCGAGACCGAGGCCCTGCTCGTCGGCAGTCCCGCCATCGGCAAAGGTGTGGCCGCGGCTGCGCCCACCCACGACGAACGCGGCTTCACCCGGCCGGGCGGAGGCGCGACCAGCCCCTCGATTGGCGCTTACGAGCCGCAATACGCGGCCAACGCCACCCCCAACCAGGTCTTCGTCGAGAACCTGTACGAGATTCTGCTCAACCGAACCGAAGACGCGGGCAGCGCGTTCTGGGTCAATCTCTTGAACAAGGGTTTTTCGGCCGGACTCATCGCGGAGGCGTTTCAGAACTCGCCCGAGTACCTGACCAACCAGGTGCAGATGCTCTTTCAGCGATACCTGCACCGCGGGGCCGACACCGGAGCCGTTCAGTCGTTCGATGCCTTCCTGGCACACGGCGGCTCCTACGAAGTGCTGTCCGCCGCCATCGCTGGCTCCGAAGAGTATGCCGACCTGTACGGTGGCAACAGCGAGGCGTTTATCGATTCGCTGTTTGAGGACGCCCTCAATCGCGCTCCCGACGCCAACGGTTTGAGCAACTTCAACCAGGGGTTGGCCAATGGAGCGTCGAACGGGCAAGTTGCTGACGCCGTCTTTTCGTCGCCTGAGTATCTGAGCGACGTCGTAACGAACGACTTCCAGTCGATCCTTGGCCGGCAGACCGATCCGCAGGGGCTCGCGAACCTGGTCAAGGGCTTGCAGAACGGCCTGACCGATCAGACGCTGCTGGCGCTGATCGTCGGCTCTGCGGAAGATTACGGCATCCGCTCGTAGGAAACCCACCTTGGCACCGACGTCATGAAAGCCCCGCCGCGGCGGCGGAGAGATTCCCCCCGCCGCCGCGCGCGGCTAGGTGTTTGTGAGTCGGCTTCTCTGTTGCCGTTAGTCGCCGCAGACGCTGCCCTCGCTCTAGTCTCGCCCAGACCTTTTTTTTCACGAGGGGGAGGGCGATGACCGCGAGCCGCAATAAAAAAAGGTCATGGCAGCTCGATCCATCGATATGCCATGACCTCTATCCTGAAACGGGACAGGCATCCATCCCGTCCTCCCAGCATGCTGGTATCACCTTTATCGGCCGGGAGGGTTCGCCTCCTGCAACGCTTATGTCGAAGAATCGTCTCCCGGTGAGGGGGGCTCGACCGTCGACGGTGGCGGGGTTTCTAGCGACTCGACCGGGGTTGGGCCACTCATCGAGGGTTGGGCCGGTACCTGGTCCATGACCGTGCCGCCGCCACACTCACTGCAGCCGCACGTTGCGCAGTAACCCATGTTGCGGTTCCGCCGCAGGTGGCAACGGTGGTGGCGGCCGCAGTTGGTAGCGTAACCGGCCGAGAGGTAGGAGCACGAAGGGTCGACACAGGGACCTGCCCCGCAGCCAAGCGGACGATGACGACGGCGGACTTTCACTCCGCAACCATTTCCGGGGTAGCCGTCCCAGCAATCCCCACAGCAGACGGAATTGCCACCGAAGCTGCAGCAGTGCTTGCGTCCGCAGCCGTCACAGCCCCCATAACCACCATACCCGTAGCCGCCGTATCCCCCGTAAGCGCCATAACTGTAGCCAGCGTAGCTTGAACCGTTGTAGCTGTAGCCGGGATAACCCGCCATATCCGCGTTGTAACCGGCCAAGCCATAAGCGTTCCCACCGGCCGCGTAGCTGTAGTACGGGGAGGCGGTCGGATTGGCCCAGTCCGAAGCACCGGCCTCGCCCGTCAACCAGGCGACGACGGCCAAGAGGGCCACCGCGAGGAGCGGAACACACATGCGTTTCATCGTGAGACTCCTTGTCTTTATTGCCTCGGCCGCTTGTGTGCGACCGAGACTGACCCGAGCGCTTTGCAGGCGAAGCCGGGCGCGTGTCCACACGAGCCCCGGCCGCCGCGCAATCGAGTCGCTGTTCATCCAATTCAACCATTGCCTGCAACCGGCCGTCGAGCAAATGCAACGGTTGACTTTTCGCAACAAGGGGCTCGCCGGTTAGACTTGATTCATGCTAACCGCTACGGTTTGCCTGATCGGCCTGGCCGCTACGATTGTTTCCCTCCGTACATGGCGCAAGTTGCGCGGCACAACGTTGTCGGCGCCATGCGCGTGGGCCGCCGCGTCGCTCGCGCTGGTGACGTGCGCGGTGGGAGCGTCAGCCATTTCGGGCGATCCTGCACGGGCGAACTGGGCGGCTCACGTCGACTATCTGGCGGGCATCACCACGGTTTCGCCTTTTGTGGCCCTGCTCGGCGCCAAGCGCCCTCAGGACCGAGCCTGGCAGTTGATCGTGGCCGCGCTGGTGGCGCTGTTGGCATTTCAGGATCTGAGGGCCTGGACGACGGATGGTTCACTAAGTCCCGCGCCGCACGCGGCCTGGAGGTGGCTGACGACGGGGCTCTCCGTCATGCAGCTTCTCAACTACCTGGCGACTCGGCACGCCGCGGCAGCCTGCCTGGCATTCGCCGGACAGGTCTGCTTGCTGGGGGGGAACCTGCTGGTCGTGCCCGTCGAATTCCCCCAGCGCATGCCTTGCGGTCTCGCGCTGGTTTCCACAGCCGTTTTTGTCGCCGCCTGGTGCGAGCGAGAGGCGCGTCGGAGCGGCGACCACGCGCACGACATCTGGCTGGAGTTTCGCGATCGTTACGGAGCGCTGTGGGCGCTGCGCGTTGCCGAGCGAGTCAACGCCGTCGCTGCTCACCAGAACTCGCGATTTCGACTGCAGTGGTCGGGCTTTCGCCAGGAGCAATTCGATACCGAACAAGTCGAGAACGGCCCGTCGCCCGATGCCGACGCCATCCGGAAGACGCTGCAGACGCTCCTGGCGCGATTCCTGCGCTCTGCTTAGGCCGAGCGAACGGGCGCGCCGCGTACCGCAAGGAATTCTCCCCGAACTCTCCAGAGATAATCCTGAGCGCGAAGCCGCCGATGCGAACTAGTTTTTCTTTAGAGCCTTTCGGAGAGCCGGCATTCTGGCGCAGGCATTCCGCCTGCCCGCCGGTTCTCGGATGGGCTCTTCGTCGGGGAGACGATCTCGATTTCAAGCAAACTTGGGGCCTATCGGAGAACCGGCGTTGTGGTGCGGGCGTCTCGCTTGCCGCCGGTTCTCGGATGGGCTCATAGGAGGTCAAGGCACCGCCGCGAGGAGCGATGCGGAGACTGAAGCCGAGCGATTCGCGTCCCAATGAATAGCGAGGTGCTCAATGAGCCGATGGTCACTGCTCTTGGCGCTGTTGTTGCTAAGCGCCGGCTGCCCGAACGCCGACGGCGCATTTCCTGGGAACGGCTTTTGGGGGATCGAACCGGCCCGGAAGCCACACGCCGACGCGAGTCACGCGGCAGTGCGGCATCAGGCGCGGCCGCACGACATCTACCCCTCCTCAAACCCGCACTTCGACAACGTCTCTTACGGGCGTGGCCTGACCGTGGGGGGCGGCAGCGCCTATCAGATGAACGAGTATCAAGGGCGCGGAGCCAATCTGTATTACGGTTACTGGGACGGCGGCTTCAACCCCGGTGGACTTTACAGCTTGTCGACATACCCACACTTTGATCGTCCCGGCTTTACCTACTGGCAGGGCGGCAACTGACAGACGCCGGATGCACGTCATGGCTTTTCCGTGACGTCAAACGGCTGCGATAATTCTTGCAGGTAGGCTTCGGGGCCGATGCCCTTGGCGAGCAGGCGGGCGGACGCCATCGCGAAGAGAGGTTCGTGGCTTTGGCAACCCGACAAAGCTGCGTCGGTTTGTTTAGCGATCCTTCCGCAACTTCCGTTTCAGCTCGGCCAGCTCGGCAGCCACGCCCGTTTCGTCGGCGGCTTCCGGTTCTTCCGGGGGCGCAGTCGTCCCGCCACGCAGCTCGGACAGCGCCTCGGCTTCGGCCTCCGCCTGTTCCACGCGGTTCTTGAGACGCTCGAACTTGGCAAAGGCGTTGTCGTCGATTTCGGTCGAAACATTGGCCATCGTGCTGTCCATGCGCTTGCGGAAATCGGCCGCCCGCTTGCGCGCCGAGAGGGTGTTCAGGTTTCGTTTCGCTTCGGCCACCTTCGCCTTCATGCCGTCCAGTTGCCGCCGCAGCGCCTGGCTGGCGTCGCGGGCGGCCTCCAATTGGTCTTCCAATGCGGCGACCAGTTTCTCATGCTCATTTTTACGCGAGAGGGCCTTGCGAGCCAGCTCGTCGTCGCCCGCCTCGACCGCCTTCTCGGCCCGCTCGCGCCACTGATCGGCCTGTTGCCGGTTGCGGTCAAGCTCGCGGCCGAGCCCCTTTTCGTTGGCCATCGCCTTGGCCGTCTGCTGTGTGGCGTCGGCGATCGATTCCTCCATCTCGCGGACGGCCTGCTTGAGCATCAGCTCCGGATCCTCGTATCCCTCGGCCAGTTCGTTGAGGTTGGCGGAGATGATGTCGGAGATGCGCTGGAAGATTCCCATTAGGATAACCCTTTCACGAAGAGGTGTCTCGCAATTGCCACGTTGACGGACGATCTGTTCCGGCCCCTTGGCCCGTGTGCCTGTACGAATCCGGCGGCCTGATCCCGGTTCCTGCGTTGCTCCTTAGAAGGCCCCGGCGGCTGCCCGGCGTGGCATCGTGATCCGCGCGGGCAGGAGCAACACCACGGCGAGGCCGCAAAGCATGCCGAAGAGGTGTCCTGAGTCGGTCCAGTTCCAGCCCGACCAGCACAACGACCACAGTTCTAGCAGGGGGACCAACAACAGACCCCAAACGGCCCGAACCGAAAATCGCCCCCAGCGAATCAGGAGGTAGATCCATTCTTCGGGGCGGTGGATGAGTGCAATCAGAAGCGTGATCGGGAAGAGTGCAAAGTAGCCGATCTCGATCCGAGCGGCCGGCATCAGAATCATGGCGATCATGATGACGGCGAAGATCGCGCCCGACGCGCCTACGAGGTATCCGCCCACGCATAGTCGAGCGAAAAGGCCCAGGGCGACGAGAGTACCCAGGTAGGCAACCAGGTACCAGGCGTTGCCTAGGCGGCGGTTGACCGGATTGCCAAACACGAGCAAAACCCACATGTTGGCCGCCAGATGCCAGATCCCCGCGTGAGCGAAGCCATAGGTGAGGATGCTAAACAGCCCGCTCCCGGGACCCACGCTCCAGGCCGTCGACAGCCCCAGGCAAAAGGCGATCACGTTGATTGCCACCAGAACCGCGTTGGCCAGCGGAACTCGGGTGTCGGTGCGCGTCGCTTTCAGCTCGAGCGGCAAAAACATGAACATTGCACGAATCTCCGTCGCGGGGGGCCGCCGGCTTCACTCTCCAAACGGTTAAGGTAGCGAGCTGGTCTTTTTCGTAGAGAGGCCCGCCAAGTTCTCGGGAATTTGTGACGGCCAGTCGCCACGGCTAGATTCAGGTGCGCGTGCCCGACAGACGCAAGCGGGCTACGAACATTTCCGGCTTGTTACCTTAAGAGGGTAGGAACGTGGCAACCTAGTGCGTTTTTGATCGCAGCGAGAGTTCATGCCAACGGCATTCTCCGAAATCGATCGTCGTAGGCCGTTGGCCGAAGTACTTTCGAATCGGCCCTGCTGGCCATGCGGGGAATCACTGCGGTTCATCCGCGCGCTGGCGGAACAGGTGTCGGCCTTGCACCGTGGCGGACACGTTCACCGCGCCATCGACGCCGGCACGGTTTTCGTCACAGCCGAGGGGCAGCCGGTGCTCGAGCCGCCCCCCGCCGCGCGCGGTTTTGGCGGACATGTCAGCGATCCCGACCGCTGTCCTCCCGAATTGGCCGGCGGCCAATGGCTGGAACTGCCGCCCGCACTGCCGGCGGTCGCTCAGCTCCTGGGAAGCCGAGGCGCGGAGATCGATCCGCGGCGCATCGACGTGTATCAGATCGGCGTCCTCTTCTACCGCCTGTTGACGGGCAAACCGCTGCAATCGTACCTTTACAGCCCGTCCGCCAAGGCGGGGATGCCCGGTCCCGTCCGGACGCTTCTCGATCGCTCGTTGGGCTATGACGACGTTGACCGCTTCAACGATTGTGAGGCTTTGATTGCCGCGATCGACGGCTGTCTGGGGCGATATCCCCAAAGCGACGAGCGTGATCGGACGACGGGCGACACCAGGTCGCGGGTTGCCGATCGGACAAATGAAGGATCGGCCCAGGCTCGCGATGTTTCCGTCGCGGCCGACGCCCCGCTGCCCCTCACCCGTCTGGGAAGCTGCCGCATCGTCGCCCGCCTTGGTCAGGGAGGGATGGGCGATGTCTACAAGGCGCACGACGAGTCGCTCGACCGCTGGGTGGCAATCAAGGTGCTGCCGCCGCAACTTGCCCGCGACGCGGATTTTGTCGCCCGGTTTCGCGCCGAAGCGAGCGCCGTCGCCAGGCTGACGCATCCGAACGTGGTGCAGGTCTATTCCATCGGCGAAGAGCAGGGGCACCATTATTTCGTGATGCAGTTCGTCGAAGGCGAAAGCCTGGCGGAGCGACTCCACCGCGTCGGCCGGTTGGACGTGGCCCCGGCCCTGGCGATCGTCGAACAATGTCTGTCTGGCCTGGCCGCGGCCCATGAGGCGGGGCTCGTCCACCGCGACGTCAAGCCGGGCAATGTCTTGCTCGACGGGACGTCGGGCCGAGCGTTGGTTGCCGATTTCGGCCTGGCGAAGCGCAACGACGGGCGCAGCGGCGCCACTGCCACCGGCGTTATTCTGGGCACGGTCGACTATCTTTCGCCTGAGCAAGCCTGCAGCCTTCCCGTCGACGCCCGAAGCGACCTCTACTCCATGGGAGTGCTGCTCTACGAGGCCTTATCGGGCAAGCTGCCCTTTCAGGCCGACTCGGCGACGGCCATGATCTTTCAACACGCCTACGAGCCGCCGCGTCCGCTGGTTGAAGTCCTGCCCGACGTGCCGCCCGACCTAGCGCGGATCGTCGAACGGCTGCTTCGTAAACCGGCCACTGAGCGCTATCAAACGGCTCGCGAGTTGATCGCCGACCTCGAGTCGGTTCGCCAGCGCCATACAGACGGCGGGCAACCGTCAGCACTCCGCCGAGCCACAAGCCAGGTGCTGAAGGCGCCGGAATTCGGCCCCGAAGTCGAACTGCCCGCTGTGCCGAATGAGCTTCCGAGTCCCTGGCAGCGCTGGCAGGACCGCGCCCTGAGCGTCGCGCGCCGGCACACACCCGAGCTCGTGCGCGAATTGCAAAGTACCTCGCAACAAGTCGACGCGGCGGTCGCCGAATATCAACGCCGTCGGCAGAAACTGGCTTACCTGCGCGAGGAGGCCCGGGCCGTGGCCGTCGATCTGGCAGAGCAACTTCGCGAGCAACGTGCGGCCGCCGAGGAGGCCGACGCTCGGTTGTCGTCCGCCGCCGATCCAATCGAGTGTGCCGCCGCGACGAGTCAAAAGGCGGAGACTGACGCGCAAATTGAACTCCTGGCGAGGAGCTATGAGGAACAGCAACATGAGTTGAACGAAATTGAGCTCAAGCTGGCCAAGGCCGACGCCACGCTGGCGCGGCTGCAAAGCCAACGCGATCTGTTGCAGGCACGGTTGAAAGCCGCCGGCGCGGAAAAGCAGGTGGCCGGCGTGCGTGCGAAGAGCCACCGCGGTCGGCGGTGGGCAGCAGTGGGGGCAGCGTCGCTGGTGCTAGCGCTGCTAGCGGCCGTGTGGTTGAAATCCAGCCGCGACAGGCAATCCTTGCAGCAAGACGCTTCGGCAAGCATCGTCCCTCCGGTCGTCAATGGATTCAATGGAACATACGGCAGGTTCTCGAGCCCGGTCGAAGCCGTGGCGTTTCCACCGCAAAAAGGAACCGATCGTTGGCAATTCTTCGTCGGCCAGGCAGACGGGTCGGTGCGCGGCTTCGAACTGACGGGCAAGCGCGACGTAAAAGACCTGGGCTCGTTTGGCGACCGTACGAAGACGGTGACGGCCATCGTTTGTTCGCCCGACGGCAGCCGGGTCGCCGTGGCAAGCGAAGACTCGACCATCGGCATATTTGACCTGGCGGCCGGAAGGGAAACTCGAAGCCTGTCGTTAACCGCTAATCCGCGCCGAGCGCTGGCATTTTCGGCGGATAGCAGCCAACTAATGACGGACGGCACGGACGGGGTCTTGCGGACCTGGGACATCCGGACCGAAACCGAACAGACGGGCGTTCCCACCTCTGAACCATCAATGGACACCGAATGTCTCGCCTGGTCACGCGACGGCACTCTCGCGGCCCTCGGCTATCGGCTCCATGGGGGAAACAGTCTCCTGCTCTGGGACGTTGCCGCGGCGCGCCCGCTGCGAGTCTTTCGCCCCTCGCCAGGGCCGATCGACTACGTCGCCTTTGTTCATAACGACGATCGGCTGCTTTCGCTGGCCGGCACAGAACTTGTCGTCTGGGACTGCGAAACCGGCGAGAAGATCGACACTCTGGGGACGGCTTCCGCCGTGGCGGTCATGCCCGATGGGTGGCGAGCCGTGGTCGGGGGCGTAGACGGTCGCATCACGCTGGTGGATTTGCAGACCAAGGAAGTGTTGAAGACGATTTCTCCCGCAGGGGCGGCCCCCAAGGTTCTGGCCGTGTCTGCCGACGGTTTGCGGGCGGTCTCTGCTGCGGACAAAACCGCATTGATCTGGGAGCTTCCGCCACCTCCGCCTGCGGGACAGCTCAGGGAGTTTGATGCCGAGACGCCCGTCTACACCGTCAGCTTCTCGCCCGACGGCTTTCATGTGCTGTCGGGCGACGATCACTACCTGCGCGTCCGGGACGTCGACCGCGCCAGCAAGCTGACGGATTACCAAATTGGCAGACGGGTGACCAACGCCGAGTTTTCGTCGGACGTAACGCGAATTCTCTACTCCACCGGGATGGCGAACAGCCGGCAAAACTTCGTCGGCTTGCGTTTGTACAGCGCCGACAGCGCCGCCATGTTCCTGCACAGCAAGCGCGACGAACGGCACTTCGCAGGCGACGGCAGTCCCGTGGTGGGTGCGGCCTTCTTGCCCGGGGGAAGGCGCATCGTGACGGTGTCGCCCGAGGGAGCGGTGCGCGTCTTCGACTTGCTGAGCGAAGACGAACTTCTGGAGATACCGACGCACGTGCCCGTCAACGCTTTTGCCGTCTCCAGCGACGGTGAGCGGCTGCTGTTGGCTGCCGAAGACAACAGCGTTCGTCTTTGGAGCCTGGTCGAACAACGTGAGCTTCACATGCTGATTGGGCATACGTTTCAAGTGACCTGCGCAGCGATGGCCGCCAACGCGCCGCGCGGAGCCACGGGCAGTGGCGATCGCACCGTAAGGGTCTGGAACGTGTTGACCGGCGATTGTCTGGCGGTCTTGGAGGGCCACACCGGACGCGTCAACGCGGTCGCCCTTTCCTCGGACGGACGCCATGTGCTCTCCGCCAGCGACGACGAGACGCTCCGTTACTGGAGCGTGGAACCCCCGCGCGAGCTGAAGCGATTTGAGGGGCACGTTGGCCCGGTGCGCGGGGCCGCGATCTCGCCCAACGGCAAGCTGGCCGCGTCGGGAGGCGACGATCATAAGGTCCGCATCTGGAGCTTGGAAACCGAAGCCAAAACATCCGCGCCATAAGAAGGGATCGAACATGTTCCGCCAGCGGCTGACGCGACTTCGGGGTGTCTCGACCCACTGGACGGCGCTCGCCGTCATGGCGACGTTGGCTCTGCCGGGCTGCGGCTCAAAATCTGAAAAGCCGGCGGAAGAAGCGGCAGCGGAGCCGCCCGTTCTCGTCGGCACTTTTGTTCCCAACGGCTCGTCCCCGCCGACGACGCCCGATCCGGGGCGCGCCCCGATCGTCCCACAAGGGCCGGTCTCCGCCCGCTCGGAGCCTGCCGCGGCCGGACCTACGGCCCCGCCCGAGCCCATCCCGAGTCTCGAGCCGTCGAAGCCCGCCGGATCGGCGCGGCGAGAGTTCGCCTGCTCTCGGCAGGCGGCCTACGCGGCCTTGTCGCCGGATGACACCCTGCTGGCGGTTTCGCTGAACGACGGGCAGATCGTCTTTTTCGATGCGGCCAGCGGCGGGCGTCTTGCAGGCTTTCCGGCGCACCGCGGAGGTGCCGCTCTGGCCTTTTCGCCAGACGGGACCAGGCTCGCGTCAGGCGGCTATGCCGACGGCCAGGTCAAACTATGGAGCGTCGCCGACAAGCGCGAACTGGCGACGCTCGGCCAGGTCGGGAACTGCGTCAAGCAACTGGCGTTCTCCGACAATGGTAACACGCTGACCGTTGCCGGCGGGACGCTTTACGCTCCAGAATTGCCAGGGGCCTTAAAGATCTGGGACCTGAAAACTCAGGAAGTGCGTCGCAGCCTGGTGCCGCACAAGGGGAGCATCTCTAGCGTGGTCGTGCCGCAGCAAGGCGACTGGATGGCAACCTCCGGGATAGGCGACGTCGTCGAGGGTGCCTATCTCGGTGAGCTGAAGGTTTGGAGCCGCGACGGAGAAGAACTGTTGCACACTTTCTCAAATCCCCTAGGAAACATTGGGCAGCTTGCCCTGTCGCCCGACGACCGCACGCTCGCGGTGGCCGAGCTGGGCGGTCCGCGTCGCGCCCAGCGCAGCGGCTGGATCCGACTCGTTGACACGGAGACCTGGCGTGACGTTGGTGCGCTGGTCGGGCACGGCGACCTTGCGAAGCGCATCGCGTTTTCGCCTGACGGCAAGAGACTGGCGAGTGGCGAGAACTTCAACACGATCTACCTTTGGGACATCGCCGACCGCCGTCACATTGGATCATGGCGTTTTTTCGCCACGGGAGGAAACACGCTGGCCTTCGACGGCAGCGGGCAGCGCCTGCTTTGCCAGGTCAATGAGCCGACGTTGGTAGAGGTCGATGCCGTGCTTGAGAGTTCTTCGCGACTCGACGACCCGCAAGATCGGCTTAGAGGGCTCTCGCTGGCGTCCGAATGGGAACAACCGTCCCTTTGGAAGGTCACCGGTTTGAGATTCGGCGCCGACGGCAGCCGGCTCGCGGTCGGTGATGGGAACGGCTTCGCCTACCTGTACGACGTGAAATCGGGAGACTTGGTTGAGTCGCACGTTTACCCAAACAGCGGGTTGCTCGCGAGTGATTTCACTCGCGACTTGAAGTGGGCCGCTGCCGCCTATCGCCATGTCGTGATCTGGGACATAGCGACGGGGAACCGATTGGGAGGCCACGCCGCGTCGCCGGAAGGCACCTTCGCCACCGTTCTCTCGCCCGACGGCGAGTTGCTCGCGACGTGCCACCCCGACAGCGCCATCAGAATCTGGCACGTGCCGACGTGTAAGCTGTGGGCCAGCGTCGTGCAACTGGAGTCTTTGCCCACGTGTCTGACGTTTTCGCCAGACAGCAAATCGATCGCGTCAGGTTCGTCCGACCACGGCCGGGGCCCGGTGGTGGTCTGGCAGTTACCCGCGCAGCGCCCGGCAAACGACGGTTCGCAAAGGGCGGAGAGCAACTCCGGAAAGCCCGGCGTCGCGGTGGAGTCCACGAAACCCGCGGCTGCTCCCGCACCAGCGGCGGTCGGCCCGTCGACGGTCGACGCCCAGGTGGCGTCGAACTTCAAAACGGCCCGCGCGCTGGTGCACCGACGGCAAGCGTGGAGCGACGAATTCCACCAGTCCTTACAGAGCGTGGCGGCCAGCCTGCCCCAGATGCCCGTTGCGGCAGGCGGCGGAGCGGCAGGATGGCAGCGTTTGACGTTGAACGCCTCCGGCCTGGGATTCGACTGTTTCCGTATCAGGTCGGAGTTGGACGTCCCGGGCGATTTGTGTATCGCTTTCATCGAACCCAAGAAAAAGATGAACTGGTACGTTTTGCCCGTCACCGGCCGCATGCAGGCGGCGGACGACTTCGAGCGCGAAGACGGCCTTGATCTTGCAGGCGTCGAAGAAGGCCGCAACGTCATCTTCCAGGTGCTGGCGCAGGGCACGATCAGACCTCGCGGCGAATACCTGGTGTGGTTCTCGATGGGAAATGGTGAGGAAGACGGGCCGCTTGAACTGAGTTTGCTGTGGAACGTGGTTCCATTCGGCACCATCCGCGGGAGGCCCTCATCGGACGCGGTGGCCAAAGCAGTCGGAATCAAGACGCCCTTGCGGTTCCGCTTGCCCCCTGCGGAGGCCCTGACCAAGGTCTCGACACTGTACCACGGCGCCCCCGTCAAGTCGGTGGCCTTTTCGTCCGACGGATCCGCGCTGGCCACCGCCGGAGGCGACAATCAGGTCCGGATATGGGAACGAACGAGCGGGCAGCCCAAGCAAACGGTGTCGGGCGCGCTGGTCGCGCTCTCGCCAGACGGTAAGTCTGTCGCTACCGCCGGCACCCAGGACGATCCGACGACGATCGTCCTTTGGGACGTGGCCACGGGAAAGCGACGGTATGTGCTGGAGGGAGGTCATCTGAAGCTGGTCGAACATCTGGCCTACTCGCCCGGCGGCAGCCGCCTGGCGTCCGCATGCAGCGCCGGCATCGTGACCCTCTGGGACACCGCCACGGGCCGCCAGGCCTGGCAGCCGGAATTCGCCGTTTCGCCGAAGGCGGACACGGGCCGCCGCCTGGCAGGGCACAAGGCTGGCGTGCTGGCGGCGGCCTTTTCGCCCGTCAACGACTGGCTGGTCACCGCGGGGGCCGACTCGCAAATCGTTCAGTGGAACGTGTCGGGCTTCGGCATGATGCATACGCGATGGCACCGACCGCAACTTGCCGTCGCCTACAGCCCCGACGGCAAGTTTGTCGCCTCCGGCGGCGACGACAATATGATCCACCTGTTCACTTCCGCTCTGACGCCCGATACCGTCAATCACAACCTGGTCGGGCATGGGGGCGCGGTCATGAGCGTCGCTTTCGACCCAAAAGGCCGCTGGTTGGCTTCGGCAAGCGCCGATCGCACGGTGCGCATCTGGGACGTCGCGACCAGGAAACAGCTTCACTGCCTGACCGGGCACGAGCGCTTGGTGCGCGCGGTAGCGGTCAATCCCGTCAGCGGGGAGCTGGCATCAGCAAGTTGGGATTCGACCGTCCGCCTCTGGGATCCCGAGTCGGGCAAGGCCTTGCGTCAATTCGCTGGTCATGAAGGAGGCGTCGATGCGGCGACTTTCACCAAAGACGGCAAGCTCCTTCTGACCGGCAGCGGCGATCACACCGCGCGATTATGGGAGGCGGCTTCCGGAAAGGAACTGCGCCGCTGGTCGCATCCGGCCGGCGTGGGGGCCGTGGCCTTCGCTCTCGACGGAACACGTTTCGCTACCGGCGCCAATGACGGGGTCGTTCGGCTCTTTGCGACGGACGCCGACCAGCCGTTCAGGGAGATCGTCACGGGGCAGGGGCCCCGTAGCGGTCAGTCACGACGGCCGCTACCTGGCAACGGTCGGCAAGGACGACCCGCGCGTCGCCATCTGGAAACTCGACTGAGGGCCCTGATCTGCTCATTGTGCGGGCCTCGTTGTGCGGACATACTGGCTGGCGAGTACATGTTCCTCGGCGGCCGCACGATCGTCCGTCGCTCGCAGTTCCTCGTTGTGCAGCAGATGTCTTTTCCACAAACGCGGCTGACGCTGATCCAGCGGCTGGCGACCGAAGGAAATGAAGACGACTGGCGCACGTTCGTGCGCGACTACTGGGGCCCGGTTTGTCGGTTCGCGCTCCGCGGGGGCGCGGCGAATGCTGAAGACGCCGAAGACGTCGCCTTAGAGACCTTTGAGGTGCTCTGGAGCAACCGCTTGCTGGTACGCTGGGTGTCCAACCGATCGGCAAAGCTCCGCACCCTGCTCTGCGGCGTGGTGCGAAACAATCTGGCCAATCGTGGCCGCGTCCGTGCCGGCCGCGAACGGATTCTGAATGATCTGGCAAGGCAGCTCGACGAGCTGCAACGGCTTCCTTACGAACAAAGCGGGCTCTTTTACGGCGCCTGGGCGGAAGACGTCATCGAACGGGCCGTGCAGTCGCTTGCGGCGGACTACGGTCGAGACGGCAAGGGAGACTATTTGCGCGTCCTCTATGGAAGGATCTGCGAAGAGTTGACCATTGCTGCCTGTGCCGAGGCGCTGAATCTCAAGCCGGCGACCGTGGACAACTATTACAGGCACGCGCGGAGCCGCTTGAGCCAGAAGCTGCGCGAGACAGTCGCCCAGCAAGTCGCGCGCTATGCCTCGGCCGAAGAGTTCGACCAGGAGATGGAGCTGGAGTGGGCACGTCTGGGCGAATATCTGTGCGAACAGGGTGGGCTGGAGGACGCCGTGCGCCGTGCCCATCGCGGGGTCGATAGCAGCCGGTTCTTGGCAGGGCGGGAAGCGGCCGTTGCACGGCTGGGCTTATAAACGCCCGTTGGAGGCGAGACCTCGCGGTTCGCCTGCGTGGCTGGGGCCTGACCTATGAGCTGCCGCTTCAGCCGGGCGCGGCCAGCGTCACCCGGCGGCGCAGCTTTCGTAGCCGCTGGTACCCGAGGCGGGCCAGCTTGCCGCAGTCGATGTCGAGCACGCCCAGCAATCGCACAAGCGCCCAGGCCGATCCCAGGGTCAATGCGGGCCGCGCGCACAGATAGCGGCTCTCGAAGCGCGGGCGAAAGCGGCTCTTGTAGTGATATAGCCCTGCTGCATCAAAGATGAAGTTGAAGTACCCGCTCCCCAGGGCCAGCGCGCGACGTGCCAGCCGACTGTCGCCCGGCAACGGGGTTTGGGCACGCAACCCCGGCACCAGGCAGAGCGAAACGCGTTGAACGCCTTCCTGTCTGAGCGTCTCGATCGCTTCGTACATCAAGAAGGGAATTGTGCCGCGAACCGCGTCGTCGCGACGACGGTAGATCTCGAATGCCCATCCGTCGCCGGCAAGATACGGATTGCAGGCCAGAAATCCTTCCAGCCGTCCGCCGGCAGACCGGGCCGCGAACAGCCGCCGGTGCCCGAGCCTCGCGGGATCGAACGTCCCGTCCAGAAATCGCAGTTCGCCGGCTTGCGGCTTGGCGGAGAGAAAGGCGGCCGACATCTGCTGCGTCTCGTCGGCCATCTGCTGCCATTGGTAGGCCGACATGGTCTCCGGAGCGCACTCGTAGGCCTGGAGCTCGTGGCGACGGCAGTAGTTGACCTGCCGGCGGAGCCATTCGAATGACCCGCCCTGACAATTCCAGTCGTCGAGGTCGATGACCGCCTCTTCGCCGAGCTTGGTCGCCTGGAAACCCCAGCCGCGGAAGAGAGGCAGGTCGCTTTCGGCGACGTTGTAGAACGAGAGCGACTCGCCGCGCGACTCGGCCCGCACCACCAGCTCGGCCAGTAGGGTCTCGCGCTGGCCTCGCGGCGCGATCAGACCGCCGCCCGCCTGCAGATATCGACCCGTTCGGACCAAGGCGACCAGCCCTAGGCCCTCGCGCGACCAGAAGATTTCACGCCCCGGCTCGGTCGCCAGATAGGAGTCATAGTAGGGGCCGAATCGAAAGGCAAATTCTTCCAGAGAGAATGGCTGAGGCTCGGCCCGCGGGGCCGCCGCGGGTGGGGCTGAGATACCGGCGTCCGCCAACCCCCGACATCCAACCTGCATTGAGCGGTTCCTTCCTTGGCACCCTTAAGCCCTCGCGCAAAACGCGCACTCCATGCCTGACATGGGCGGCATCCCGGAGATTGTATCACGAACTGGCCAGCCAGCGACAGCCGACTTAGGTGACGCCACGAGGCGCGGACGCTTGCACTACCGGCGGAACGGCACCGTACCGCTACCTGCCGCATCACGGACCGGCTATATTCGACCGTATACAACGGTTGAGCCAGGCCACCTTCCTTCAGCGGCCCCTCCATGAGTGCATCTCGATGGCAGATGACGGTCGACGCTGTGGGCCGGTTGAGTTGCATTTTATTGGTCTGGCTGGTGGCGGGTTGCCAGCCGGTAAAACCTGCACGGGCAGCGAAAGCTCCGGCGCCGGCCGAGACCCCGGCCGTGGGGGCCGCCGCAAAGAAAGAAGCTGTCTCTGAAAAGATCGTCATCTTCGCCGCCGCCAGTACGCAGGAGTCGGTCGAAGCAATCTCGGAAGACTTCCGGCGTTTGCATCCGGTTGTCGAAATCAGTGCCAGTTTTGCTTCCTCGGCCACCTTGGCAAAGCAGATTGCCGAGGGCGCTTCGGCCGATCTCTTTCTCTCGGCAAGCCCCCAGTGGGTCAAGTTTTTGGAAGAACGGAAGATGGTTGCCGAGCAGCAGAACCTGCTGGGAAACGAGCTGGTCGCGGTCGTCTCGGTCGACACATCACTTTCGATCACCAAACCCGAAGATCTTCTCAAGGACGACGTTGGGCACCTCGCCCTGGGAGACCCCGATTCGGTGCCGGCGGGCATTTATGCCAAACAGGCCCTTTCGCAGCTTGGACTTTGGGAAAAGCTGCACGACAAGCTCGTGTCGGCCGAAGACGTGCGACACGCACTGGCGATGGTCGAGACCGGCGCGGCCGAGGCCGGGATTGTTTACGCGACCGATGCTGCGGTGAGCAAGAAGGTCAAGCTCGCTTTTCCGTTCGAGACCGGGCTGACCGAACCGATTGTCTACCCCTTGATCCTGCTTAAACCGGGGGCCGACAATCGGGCTGCCGTCGAGTTTTATCGCTATTTGCAGTCGGAGGCAGCCGCTGCTCTCTTCCGTCAGGCCGGTTTCCGCGTGCAGCGGGCGGCCGGAGTGCCCTAGCCTTGACGCTTACCGAAGAAGAATGGTCCGCGCTGGCAATCAGCTTCCGCGTGGGGTTGTGTGCGGTGCTGGGCAGCTTGCCGGCCGCCATCGGCGTCGGCTACGCGCTGGCCCGCTGGTCGGGGTCGGCGAGTCGGCCGGCACGGGCGGCGCGGCCGCTCTTGCAGTTGGCGGTCGATCTGCCGCTCGTTCTGCCGCCCGTTGTCACCGGTTATCTGCTCCTCCTCCTGCTGGTGCCGCGCGGACCGATCGGCGCTTGCTTGCATTCACTGTTTGGAATCAAGCTGCTGTTCACCTGGTGGGCTGCGGCGATCGCCTCCGCGGTGGTGAGTTTCCCTCTCATGGTGCGCACAATTCGGGTGGCGTTTCAGAACGTCGATCCGCGGCTGGAATTCGCGGCCCGCGGTCTCGGCGCGGGCCCGCTCGACGCTTTTTTTTCTGTTAGCCTCCCGTTGGCGGCGCGCGGAGTCATCGCCGGCGCCGTGTTGGCCTTCGCACGCAGCCTGGGGGAATTCGGCGCCACGATCATGGTGCTGGGAAGCATGGAGGGCCGCCGCACGCTGCCCCTGGCGATCTACAGCCTGGCAAACAGGCCGGGCGGGCTGGAACGCTGCTGGCGATTGGTGCTGATCTCGGTGGTGCTGGCCGGTGTGGCTCTGGCTGTCAGCGAGTGGTTCGAGCGGAGGCAATCGCGCCGTGAGTTGGCTTGAATTCGACTGCCGCCACCGGTTTGCCCCCGGCTTTGAGCTCGACGTCGCCTTCCGGGCCGCGCCGCGGGTGGTGGCGATCTTCGGTCCTTCCGGCAGCGGCAAGACGAGCGTCCTCTCGATCATCGCCGGCGCGCTGAAGCCGCAGCGCGGGGTCGTCACCCTGCGGGAGAGAAAACTACTCGATACGGCGGCACGCCTCGACCTTGCGCCACACAAACGCGACGTCGGCCTGGTCTTCCAGGATCACCTGCTCTTTCCGCACCTCTCGGTCGAGGCCAATCTCCGCTTTGGAATGATTCGCCAGCGGGCAAAAAAACGACGCATCGAATTTGCCCGCATCGTCGAGGTGCTCGAACTGGGCGATCTGCTGGGCCGCTTGCCCCGCAATCTCTCCGGCGGCGAGCGGCAGCGGGTGGCGCTCGGCCGCTCGTTGCTTTCCTGCCCGGAGGCCCTGTTGCTCGACGAACCGCTGGCCGCCCTTGACCGGCCGCTCAAGGAACGGATTCTTCTTTACCTGGAACGCGCTCTGGCCGAGTGGCATGTTCCCACCTTGTTCGTCAGCCATGGCGCGGCCGAGGTGCGCAGGCTGGCCGAATGGGTGATTATTCTCGACGAGGGTCGAGTCGCCGCCAGCGGGCCGCCCGAGGAGCTTCTTTCCCACGAGGTTGAAGCGGCCGACCCCGCGACCCAGCTCTGACGAACCCAAAGAAACGTCGCGGAGGATGGGTCTTTGCACGTGGTCCGGCAAGCCACCTTTCCAATACGCGCGCCGATGATTTAGCCCCCTGACCATATCGCCCCGGTGGGCCACCCGCTAAATTAGATGGGCTGCCCGCCGACCGCCGGGCGGCTCTGCGGTCTGCGAAAAAAGTCCTATCGGGCGGCCTTTCCGGGCACGTCGGGCATGTATCTCATCGAGAATCCGGTATTGCAGCGAGAGCTGCTGGTGAACCTGCGGATGCGGCGGGCGTTTGTGCTGCTGTTCGCCTACGTGGCGTTGCTCAGCGCCGTGGTGTATATGGCCTGGCCGCAGGAGAAGAAGATCGACATGACCAACCCCGAGGCCGCCAAGCGGTTGGTCAACCTGTTTTTTCTCGGCCAATACCTGATCGCCTCGCTCATGGCGCCGAGCTTCGCGGCGGGCACGATCACCGGCGAGAAAGAGCGAAAAAGCTACGAAATGCTGCTCGCCAGCCCGCTCAAGCCCGGCGCGATCGTGCTGGGGAAACTGCTGGCCTCGCTTTCGCACGTGGCGATCCTGATCTTCTCTTCGCTGCCGATCGTGATGCTGTGCCTGCCGTTGGGCGGGGTGTCGTTCTACGAAGTGCTGGCCATCTACCTGGCGCTCATCATTTCGGTCGCCACGTTCGGCATGATCAGCCTGGCGTGCAGCAGTTATTTCCAGCGCACCTCGGCCTCGCTCGTCGTCTCGTACCTTGCCATTCTGCCGCTGGCGCTCTTCGCTCTGATGTTCTGGCGGGCGTTCGAGGGAGCCGGGGCGGCATTTCGACTGTTTGCGGCCGTGACCTTCTTTCCGGCCGGCTGCGCCGCGTTGTGCGCCGTCCTCTTCGCGGCGACGAGCCGCCGGCTGCTCCATCCGCCCGACGTGGGAAGCGAAGGCAAGGAGGTGGTCGACGAAGTCCAGGAACTCAAGCAGGCGGTCGGGCTGGTGATCCACCGCGACCAGTTTCCCGACCGGCTTTTCGCCCCCGCCAAGCGGACCACCCTCCTCGAAGACGGCGTCAATCCCATCTACGACAAGGAGATGCGCAGCGAGCTCTTCAGCCAGGGTACTCTCATGCTGCGCGTGGTGATCCAGGTGAGCATGTTCCTGGCCATTCCGCTGATGGCGGCCTGCCTCTATCTCTGGCCGCAATACGCTCCCTGGTACATCAGCTACGTGGTGCTCTTCAACATGCTGGTCGGGCCGGTGTTTTCGGCCGGTAGCGTCACAAGCGAACGCGAACGCGAAACGCTCGACCTGCTGCTGGTGACAATCATTTCCCCCTGGCAAATCATGTGGGGGAAACTGATATCGGGCTTGCGCGTGTCAAGCGTGCTGACGTCGTTTTTGCTCTGGCCGCTGCTCTTGGCCTGCGTGATGGTGACCTATTACTGGTCGAACCTGCTCACGATCGCCGGCTACCTGGCGATCGTGGCGCTGGTCTGCTTTACGACCGCCGAGCTGGCCCTCTTCTGCTCGGTGATCTTCCGCAAAACGTCGGTGAGCATGATGACGGCGTATCTGCTCGTGATCGTGCTCTTCACGGTGCCGGTGGCCGTGTCGCAATTCGCCGATTTGTTCTATGCCAAGGACTTTCCTCGGGCGACGGAGGTGGTGAAGCAGCTTTCGTTCACCAGTCCGTTCTCGGCGGCCTTCGCTTTGCCGCTCGACCTGAAGATGCAAGACGCCACGGCCATTCCGGCGAACTGGGCGTTATGGTGGTCGTTCGCGGGATTTTACCTGGCGCTGGACGTCGGCCTTGTGGCGGCCATGATCTGGCTCTTCCGCGTCCGCTGGCGGGTATCGCACTGAGGCGATGAGCGTGCGGCCGAAGTGCAAGACAATTTGCGAGGTTGTCGGCTGGAGTGCTCAGTCGACATTCAACGCACCTTCTCCATCTGCTTGACGAACTCCGCGTCGAGTTGCTTGAGATCGCCGAACGCCTTCTGAAACTCACGGAGCCGCGTCTCCGCGTCGTCTTCGACGAGCCGTTGCTTCTTCGAGAGCATCTTCATGTAGTCCGTATACTGCTTGGGACGTTGCCGGATCAAGAAATAGTTGAGCGCCCAGGCCTCGGCGTAAGCAGCCTCGTGTTGGTCCGGGTCGCTCAGGCGGTCGTCGCTGGAAACGAGTGTGACCAGCGACTCAGGAGGCCGAGGTTTTTGCAGATACCTGCGAAACCCGTCGAGCCGGACCCGGTTGACGGCGCCGATGGTCCGCCATCCCTTGGAACTGGTCAGGTCGGGCGCCTCGAAGTAGATCGCCATCCCCTCGCTTAGCCATTTGGGGATCGCGGCGTATCGCGTCTGTAGACCGCAGTTGAAGGCGATCTGATGCGTCGCCTCGTGGATGATGGTGGCCACGTTCCTCTCGGCCTCGGGTCTGGCCAGCATTTGATTGATTTGGGCGGCGCTGGTTCGCTTGTCGCCTGGCCGCCGCAGTGACTCCATCCCCGTCAGGTCGTACACCATCATCCGGTTCGAGGGGATGCTATAGTAGCCGACGATCGCGCCCGGACCGCCCCGCAGTTCTTTGCTTGCGTAGGCGGCGTAGGATTGCTGATCGGCGAACACCATCGCCACCAGCGGAAACTCCGGCTCGTGCAGGTCGAAATCCTTGCGAGACCAGAAATTGGTGAAGGCTTTGTAAAGCCGCTCGAACAACGCGCCGCACCACTGAGCGTAGGCTCGCGATGTGTTGTAGCAGATCAGATAGTGCTGGGTGATATGGATATCGAAGCCCGGCAACTCGCCACGCAACCGTTCGCCGAGTTGCTCGGCCGTGAGCGGCTTCATCGGTTCGTCGTCGTGCTTGTGCTTGACAAGATCCTCGCTGGGGACAGACCACAATGTGCCGTCGGCCGACATGAGCAACATGCCGTCGTCAGCCTTGGCCGCGAGGTCCCCACTCACCGAAACCTCTTCGCCGTTCTGCTTGAACACAACGTGTTCCATCGCCGCGGCGGAAGCGGATCCGAGAATCAACGTCACGAGCACAGGCAGGGAGCGGCGCAATATGGTGTCGCCCTCGAGGGGCGCCTTTCTGATGGGCGAGGGACTGAGGCCATTCGAGCCTATCCGACGACCGGCATTGTGGTCTGGACGTACCGTCCGGTTCTCGGACGGGCTCTTATATAGATTAGCCGCTCGAATTGGAATGCGTCGAGGCGGAAGGCCATCCGCCGGGGATAACGGCCGGCGTGTCACCGACGCGCGCCGCGCACAGAAAGTACCTCCCGCGGGCCCCCGAATTATCCCTTGGCTTCTCCGGTCCGTATCAGCTCTTTAGGCTCGACGGGTCTTTGGGTGACTTGGACTGACGAGCGCATGGGCGGCCGGGACGATTCTCGAGGTGCCGGCGGAGCAGATACTCGTCGGTCCGGGCCGCGGCACGAACGGGCGGATCAGGCAATTTTTTGCCGTTTTCCGGTCTGGGGATTTTCGCTAAGCTGGGGAGTCGTTCTTCGAAACGACCCGGGCGCTGTAGCCAAGTGGCTAAGGCAGCGGATTGCAAATCCGCCATCGTGGGTTCGACTCCCACCAGCGCCTCTCGCCGGAAACCCGCATAAATGCAAGTCGTTTATCGGTTTCCGGCGTTCTTTTGCGCCAAAGCAAAATGACACGAGATGCCACAGAATGGCAGGCGATGACAGGAATCTGGTGCGCCGGTGGTGCGCCTAGCTTGCCGCTGCCGGCCTGATCGACGGCACTGCTGGTAGTCCCTTCAAGCCGCTCGCCACGTCGCTGCCGTTCACCTTGCTGTAGACGCCCATCGTCAACGCGACGGTCGAATGCCGGGCGAGCTGCTGCGCGACACGCGGGTGAACGTTGGCTCGCGCGAGCGCCGTCACGAACTACACCCGCAAGCCGTGGAAGTCGAAGAAGCCATCGCTGGTCTTGTCGATCTTCGCGGCCTTCAAATCCACTTGCAGCATCTCGGCTGCCTTCTTCCACCAGTAACCGGGCCACAGTTTGCCGCTCTTATCGCAGAGCCACGGGGCCAGCGTCTTCGCCAGGTCGCGCGGCAACGGCTGCCGAGCCTCTTTGCGGTTCTTGGCGTCAATTGCCCGGAGAACAATGTACGGGTAATCCCCCTCCAGCTTGAAGTCAGCAGCCTCCAAGCTGGCAAGCTCCTGCGCTCGCAGACCGGTACCCCGGTTCCGTCCCCTTCGCAATTGCGACGCGTGCGGGACAAGCGGATCAGGTTGGCCGCTCACTGCGTGAGGGAGCGCAGGGTCGTAGGCCCCTAGACCGGGAGGGATTCAGTGGGACGGGGAGCCGGGCTGTGAACTGGGTCTTGCGACCGGCCCTCTTGTTGGTTAGCTTGGCCTTTTTGTCGTTCAGGCCGACGCGGAGCCGTGGGTTGGCCTTTTGGGACAGGTAGCTCAGTTGGTAGAGCAACGGACTGAAAATCCGTGTGTCGCCGGTTCGATCCCGGCCCTGTCCACTAACTTACGACGATGGCCAGATAGCCGTCCCTCAAGTTTCCCCCAATTGAGAGAACAGTCACGGACGACAGGTTGTGAAAGGCGTTCTTGGATGACCAGATAGCCGCGATCGAGCGTGCCCGCAGGCAAGCTGACGAAATGGCACGGGTCCACGCCGATTACCACTGGGTCGATACGGACCTTGTCACGGAATGGCTCAAGCGACGACTCCTTCAGCCACGGCGACCTTAACGTCGGGCACGAAAATGTTGGCTACGGCCGGCTTGAGGCGGTCGACCATGTTGACGTAGAGCTTGGTCGTCTCAAGCGACTTATGCTGCATCAGCTTTTGCAGCGTGAACAGGTCCATCCCGGCGGCGTTCATCGTGGCGAACCCGCGGCGAAGATCGTGTAACCCGAAACGGTCTTGCCGGCCGGTTTCACTTTGGCAGCGTCTTGCAGCCGGTGGAACTGCACCCACAGCGTCCGCTGGTCGTAATCCCAGGGGAACACGGTATCCGAGAAGCTGCCCACCAGCTTGCGTAGGTGATCGACCACGACGGGATGGAGGGGCACCAAAGCGTCACGCTTTCCCTTATTGTCTTCGGCGTGGCTCAGCGCCGTGCCAGCAGGAACGCGTTTGATGATGGCTGGAGGTTTGACCCGAAAACTCGACGGTTCATACCCCCATCTCAGGGTAACCGGTCACAGCCTGGGGAGCAGAGACGGGACGTTTTGGCCAGCGAAATGAGCGGTGACGGCTTGGGTGACGAAGTCCAAGGCGCTACGGTTTTGCTGGCGGCAGGTTTCAATGGCGGTAAGCATCGTTTCCACG